>JAGCLI010000074.1 GCA_017647065.1 Bacteroidales bacterium | reverse complement strand
AGCAGTATTCATTTGTGCATTACAATGTATATCGGGATAATCCTTAAACCTTTCTTGCTGAATTTTTCTTGCTTCAATAACGCGTTTTCTTATCACTTCACTCGACTCTCCTTCTTTTAGTGTAGAGAGCTCCTTAAATGGAACAGGTACTACTTCTAACTGAATATCTATTCTGTCTAACAAAGGACCAGAAACTTTGTTAAGGTACTTGTTTACAGCCCCTAATCCACATGTGCAGGCTTGTGTAGGATGATTATAATATCCGCAAGGACAAGGATTCATTGCTGCAACTAACATAAAACTTGCTGGATATTCGCTAGTTTGTTTTGTTCGTGCAATTGTGATTTTTCTTTCTTCCATTGGCTGACGCAAAACCTCTAACACATTTCTCTTAAACTCAGGTAATTCATCCAAAAATAATACCCCATTGTGAGCAAGCGAAATTTCACCTGGTTGAGGGTAAGAGCCTCCTCCTACAAGTGCAGTATCGCTAATAGTATGGTGAGGATTTCTAAAAGGACGTACAGAAACAATAGATTGAAAACTACTCATTCTACCTGCAACTGAGTGAATCTTAGTTGTTTCTAATGCTTCCTCTATTGTTAATGGAGGAAGAATTGATGGTAATCTTTTAGCAAGCATTGTTTTCCCACTACCAGGAGCCCCAACCATAAGAATATTATGAGAACCTGCGGCAGCAACTTCCATTGCTCTTTTAACACTTTCTTGTCCTTTAACATCAATGAAATCAAACTCATAATTATCTAAACTTTTCGCAAATTCCTCTTGAATATCCAAGAAAGTGCGTTCCAAAGAGTCTTGTCCATCAAAAAAATTAATTACATCTAAAATAGTATCTGCTCCAAAAACTTCTAAACCTTTTACAATAGCGGCTTCTTTTGCATTACATTTTGGCAAAATTATTCCTTTAAACCCTTGCTTCTTAGCCTCTAAAGCGATAGGCAAAGCTCCTTTTATTTTATTTAAAGAACCATCAAGAGAAAGTTCTCCCATGATAATATAATCGGAGAGTTTATCTGAACAAATCTGTTCTGAGGCACCAAGAATACCTATAGCTAAAGGTAAATCGTAAGCTGAACCTTCTTTTTTTAAATCAGCAGGAGCCATATTTATAACAATCTTTTTACCAGGTATTTTATAGCCATAATAATTTAAAGCCGAGGCTATTCGTTGCTGACTTTCCTTCACTGCATTATCAGGAAGACCAACTAAAAGAAAGTTAATACCTTTATCAATATTTACCTCGATTGTTATTGTTGTTGCAACAATTCCTGAAATTGCAGAACCATAAACCTTAATCAACATTTAATTTTGCATTTTTGTGTTTTAAACAATCTACGAGTTCACTCATTTGTTTTGGATTATTCATATAGTATTCCAAACTTTCATTATAATCCTGAGTTGCAATGTTATATTTCTCTAAAATATCACTATTGAATTGTTTTAGTATGCTTTCTTTGTCTGCAACATCACTATATACGGATTGAACTAAGACTTCTGCTTTTTTAGAGTCTATAATGATTGATGCCATTGTCTCTACGTCTATGTAAGTCTCCGTTCTCTTACAAGAAACAAGAGAAAACAAAATTGTAAGTAAAAATAAAGTTAGATATCTCATATTCTTTCTAATACTAATTCTATTAATTTTTTCATTGAATGATGATAATCCTCAGCAAACTCTCCTGTTTCGCGATTTGCAATCACATTACAAATTGTTAATACATTGTGTCCTAAATTTTTACCTAAGGCATAAAGAGAAGATGTTTCCATTTCATAGTTTGCTGCTTTTGTTTTATTGAATGTGAATCCTCCTATTTTTGAGTTAATTGTTTGATCAGCTAAGTCAAGTCTTATTTTCCTTCCTTGTGGTCCATAAAAACCAGGAGCTGTTATCGTAATTGCTTTGTGCATATCAAAGGCAATTTTTTCTATTAAGGTTTCACTACTCTCAACTCCATAAGGCTTTGGCAAATCTTTTGACCAATTCATATATTCTACAAAGTTATCCGATAGTTCCTTGATTAAAACATTATCATTATTTTTATAAAAATACATAATGCCATCAATACCTATTGCATATTTTGAGGCAATGTATTGGTTTACTCCTACTTCTTTGTGAAAGCAACCACATGTGCCTAATCTTACTAAGTTAAGTTGGCGTTTGTTCGATAAAATTTCACGTGTATTTAAATCAATATTTACACACGCATCTAACTCGGTTACAACTATATCTATATTATCTACTCCCATTCCAGTAGAGATCGCAGTTATTGGTTTGCCTTTGTATTCTCCTGTACAAGAATGTATTTCTCTGTTTTGAGTTTCATATTTCTTCGTGTCAAAAAACGAAGATACTAAATCAACTCTTGCAGGATCGCCAACCAAAATAATATTATCAGCAACCATCTCAGGTTTTAGGTGTATGTGATACATAGAGTTATCAGGGGCTAAAACAAGTTCTGAATTAGTTAAATTATTTCTTTGATTCATTATTTTTTTTCTTTGTTTTAAAAAATTATTTCTTTGATTTATTTTTTTATTTCTTAGGATAAAATTTCGTAAACTTTACCTGGTAATACTTTAATAAATCCTTTTAATTCCAAAGTCATAAGCGTAGAATTTAAAACAGAGAATCCAAGTGAACAGTTATTGTTTATAGAATCTAAACTTGCCTTTTGATTTTCTTTTATGTATTTATATACTTTTAACTCAGTGGAATTGAGCTGATTTTCTATATTATTTGTTTCACTTTTAGGCAATGAGATATCGGAATATATAGTTTGATTCCAATTCATAGTCTCTGCAATTTTTTCTAATTTACATAGGTCTATCGCTTGATTATCTGCTATGATTTTATTGCAACCTGCAGAGTTTATATCACCTAATCTACCAGGTACGGCAAAGACTTCTCTATTATAATCTTGTGCTAATTTTGCTGTAATCAAAGATCCGCCTTTTGTTTTGCTTTCTACTACAATGCAAGCATCACAAAGCCCTGCAATAATTCTATTTCTTCGTGGGAAATTATGAGGAGATATATCAGTGCCTGAAAAGAAATCGGAAATCAAAGCTCCTTTTTCACACATGGCTTTTGCTAAATCCCAATTTTGTGAAGGATATATTTTATCTAATCCATGTCCTAATACACCAAATGTTGGAATATCCTCTGCAAGTGAACGCAAATGCGTGAGAGAATCAACCCCATAGGCAAGGCCACTTATAGTTGCAACATTATATTGTCGTAAATAGTGAACAATGTTTGAAGTTATCCATTTACCATAATCGCTTGGATTTCTCGTTCCAACAATAGCTACTGTCCTCTTAAAATCCAAATCACCTTCTCCTCTAACAAACAAACAAATTGGAGGATCATCTATTTGTTTTAAACGATACGGATAATTTTCATCTTTAAAAAAATAAGCCTTTATGTTGTTTTTTAGAATAAAGTTTAGCTCCTTTTCGCAGTCACTAAACATTGTTTTGTTCAATATTTCATTTATTGTTTTTTCTCTTGTTCCAAATATAGTTTTTAAGGCTTTTGGTGTTTCGTTGAACAAATCTTCTGCTGTAGGATAAAGTTCCAGCAATTTTTTTGCAATTGCTGGACCTATACCATAGGTTTTTGATAAAGCAAGTGAATAAATGCTTATCATTTATTTTTGAATATAATTTATATAATTGTCTAATTTAAATACCCAAGCACCTTTTGTAGTGATGTTTGAAGGAGTTATTTCTCTTGTATCTAAGGTTATTTTATTATTTTCATAATCGTATTGCCAAGGTATTTCAATTGTTCTTTCACCTAAAAGATATATTTTCATTCCTACCTCAGGTGCTTTGTCTAACTTAAAAGTTAAAGAATTGCTTATTGGTTCTAAACTAATAGCATAAAGATTACCTTTATTTTTTGTAAAACAAACGTATGTATTTTCCCAAGATACTTCCCCGTTCCATTGGGATTTTATTGGTTGTTTTTCAAATTGAGAACACTCCCATGATAATTTCACAACAGCTTCGTGAGTCTTTTCTTGATATGAAAGTTCAAATGTATAATTATGGTCTTTTTTTAGTTTAACTTTATGTTTCACTTCCTCTTTTTGAGAGGCTAAACGTAATATTGTCTTGCCTTCATCATCTTTTATTTCCAATCCAGCTTCTTCATCAGCCTCTAAATAAATCGTATAAGTGTCTGTTTGTGTCGGAGTAATATTTGATTTCCAAAAAATAGAAAAATTATCTTCTGAAACCCCTTTTGAAGGAGAGTTTCTCACCCAATTAAAGTTTATTTGTTCATCTATTCTATTTGTTATCATATCTTGATTTTGATAAACTGTTTCAAAAGGTCTACTTCCATAGATTGCCTCTTCATTTACCTTAATCCATTGTCCTAAATCTAATAATCGTTCTTGTTGAAGCAAAGGAATTTTTCCATCCGCACTTGGTCCTACATTTATTGTCAACCCTCCACCTGCTGCAACTAAGCGCGCGAAATGTTTTATTAAGTCTTCACTTGTTAAATATGTTTCTAAATCTGCATTTCTATTCAATGCGAACGAGCGACTTAATCCTCTGCATTCTGCCCAAGGACGATTTTTATCCATAATGCCAGAACTATACTCAGGAGTTGCGTATCCGTGATTGAATCCAATACCCCATCTATCGTTTACTATACCTTCTGGACCCACAACATCATAATAATATTGTACCATTTCGTTACTACGAAAAGATTGATGATTAAAATCCCAATCTCCGTCAGAAAAAATGACAGAAGGTTTGAATTTATCAACTAATTCTTTAAATTGAGGAATCAAATGTTTATCTACATAGCTGTCAATGCTGATGTTTGTATCAACAGTCCAACGATACAAAGGGTTTGTCCATTCTGTAAGTGAGTAATATAAACCAAACTTTACACCACGCTTTCTTACTTCATCTGCTAGCTCAGAACAAAAATCTCTTTTTGGCGTTGTAGTCGCACTTGACCAACCTTTTGCATATTCACTATCCCACATACAATAACCATCATGATGTTTGGAAGTGAAAAGGATGTATTTCGCTCCTGATTTTGCAAAAAGGTCTGCCCATTCTGCAGCATTGAAAAGTTCAGCCTTAAATAAGTCTTTGTAATCTCTGTATTCAAAGTTTTCTCCAAAGACTTCTTTTTGAAAATTGATTCTTAAACTATCGCCAGATATTAATCCTTTATAGAACCATTCTGCATATTGTTCCTTGTCGCTGTAAGATGGAACACTATATAGTCCATAATGAATAAAAATTCCTAATTTAGCATCGCTAAACCATTGAGGATACTCTCTGTTTTTAAATAATTCATTTTCTTGTGCTGATAGTGAAAACAGATTTACTATCATTAACAAAATCAATACAATTCTTTTCATATTTTTTTTACTCTATTATAATTTCAAAAATCTTACCTTCTAAATCTTTTTTATTAAATGGAATCAATCCTTGTTCAAAAATCTCTGGCAACCACCAATCTGAATAATGAAATTCTTGGGTAACTATTGCCAACATTTGATTATTTGGAATAGAAGTGACATTTTCGTTCATATACCCAACAACTCGCATATTATTTTCATCACATCCTACTCTCCAAATTATTTCTGTTGGTTTCCATTCTATTTCAAAGAAATAATAATCTTGCAAAAATATATCATTATTTAATTCAATTCGTGAGGTTAATGCACGATAGGTTTCAAACCATCTATGCAATTTAAAAGTATTTCCTTTGTATTGTATTGTTTGAATACCCTCTTTATTAAATTTTTGTGGACAAGCACATGCCATATCCCAATTTGTACAGGCTAATACAAAGTTTTTATTTCCTATTGGATTATCTTTTTTTATATCTTCTTCGCTCCAATATTTTGAAGTCTTTATCATTTCAATCTCTATCTCAGAATAATGTGTTTTTGTTTCACGTTCTGATTCGTTATCGTTTTTACTTTGTTTTACATATCCTTTGTTATTGCATTCTCTTCTTTGATTCCAATTGCTTTCGCTTTGATATGCTAACCAAAATGCGTTTGTTAAACCACTCCAAACCTCATCGGGATTGACAAGTGGTGGGAATTTTATTTTCGCTCTATATTTTCCGTATGTAAACCCTACTCTTGAACGTATTCCTACATTTTCTTTTTTCGCAGTTGCAAGACTTGTATTTCCTGGATTTGATATTCTTATATAACTTCTATCGTTTGGAACATAGATTGTTGAACCTGGTTTTGTAGTGTTTGAAGGGTGGATTT
>JAGCLI010000073.1 GCA_017647065.1 Bacteroidales bacterium | reverse complement strand
TTTTACTTTATTTCCTTCTTGAAGGAATTTAATAGCGTGTTTTAGTTTAAAATTAAAGTCGTGTTCGTCTGTTTGAGGCCCTAGTCGGATTTCTTTTACGACGATTTTTGCACTCTTTGCTTTTAGTTCTTTTTGTTTTTTCTTTTGTTCGTAAAGTAGTTTTTGGTAATCTACTATTTTACAAACTGGTGGATTTGCACTTGGTGATATTTCTACCAAATCTAATCCCATTTCATCTGCCATTTTTAAGGCATCAACTATTTTATAAATGCCCGACTCGATGTCTTGGCCGACCACTCTTACTATAGGTGCGTCTATTCGATCGTTTATCCTATATTGTTCTTCTTTTTTTTGTGGTCCACGTCCTTTTGCTGTGAATTGTTGTGGTGCTGCTATGATGCGTTCCTCCTATTGTTTTGTTTATAACTAATTTTAATTTTATTTTAATTCTTCTTCAACTAATGCGTTTACTCTTTGAGCAAATTCTTCTATACTCATCGTTCCAAGGTCCCCTTCTTTATGACGGCGAACCGATACTGTTCCTTCTGCTTCTTCTTTTTCTCCAACGATAAGCATAAATGGTATTTTTGCCATTTCAGCATCGCGTATTTTCTTTCCTGTTTTTTCGTTTCTTTCGTCTATGCTTCCTCTTAAATCGAAACGAGCGAGCAAAGATAATACTTTTTTTGCATATTCTTCATATTTTTCTGAAATTGGAAGAATAATAAATTGTTCAGGTGTTAACCAAAGTGGGAAAATTCCTGCTGTATGTTCTATCAAAACTGCGACAAATCTTTCCATTGAACCAAATGGTGCACGGTGAATCATGATTGGTCTATGTTTTTGATTATCTGCTCCTGTGTACTCTAATTCAAAGCGTTCAGGTAGGTTGTAATCCACTTGGATTGTTCCTAATTGCCATTTTCTTCCTATGGCATCCTTAACCATAAAATCTAACTTTGGTCCATAGAACGCTGCTTCTCCAACTTCTGTAACGGTTTTTAATCCTCTTTCTGCTGATGCTTCTATGATTGCTCTTTCTGCTTTTTCCCAAACTTCGTCTGAACCTATGTATTTTTCTGTATTATTAGGGTCTCTTAATGAGATTTGTGCAGTGAAGTTTTCAAATTTTAATGTCTTAAATATGTATAATACTATATCTATTACTTTACAGAATTCGTCTTTTAGTTGTTCAGGTGTACAGAATATGTGAGCGTCATCTTGAGTAAATGAACGAACTCTTGTTAATCCGTGTAATTCTCCTGATTGTTCGTAACGATAAACTGTTCCAAATTCTGCTAAACGTAATGGTAAGTCTTTGTATGAATGTGGTTTTAGTTTATAGATTTCCACATGGTGAGGACAGTTCATTGGTTTTAGTAAGTATTCTTCTCCTTCAAATGGAGTTGTGATTGTACGGAATGAGTCTTGTCCATATTTTTGATAGTGACCTGAGGTTTTGTAAAGATGTACATCGCCAATGTGTGGAGTCATTACTTGTTGGTATCCATAGTCTTTTTGAACTTTCTTTAAGAAATTTTCTAATCTTTGACGAAGTTCTGTTCCTTTTGGTAACCAAAGAGGTAATCCTTGTCCTACGCTTTGTGAGAATGCAAAGAGTTCTAATTCTTTTCCAAGTTTTCTATGGTCTCTTTTCTTTGCTTCTTCCAAAAGTGCAAGATATTCATCTAATTCTTTCTTTTTAGGGAAAGTAATTGCATAAAGTCTTGTTAATTGTTTTCTTTTTTCATCTCCTCTCCAATAAGCACCTGCTAAAGAAAGTATTTTGATTGCTTTAATTGAAGAGAAATCTACTAAGTGTGGTCCTTTACATAGGTCTATGAATTTTCCACTTTCATAGAATGTAATGGTTCCATCTTCTAATTCTTCTATAAGTTCTGTTTTATAAACCTCTCCTTTATCTGCAAAGAATTTTAATGCTTCTGCTTTTGAGACTTCTTTTCTAACTAATCCAACTCCTGCTTTTGCAATTTCTTGCATTTTTGCTTCTATCTTAGGGAAGTCTTCGCTTGAAAGAACTTTATCACCAAAGTCAATATCGTAATAAAATCCGTTTTCAATGGCAGGTCCTATACCAAATTTTGCATTAGGATAAAGTTCTAAAATTGCTGCTGCCATTAAGTGTGCAGAACTATGCCAAAAAGTTTGTTTACCCTCAAGGTCATTCCATGTAAATAAACGCAAAGAACAATCCTCATTTATCGTTCTATTCAATTCTACTGTTTGTCCATTAACACTTGCACTAACGACTGCTCTTGCAAGTCCATCGCTTATGTTTTTTGCTACATCGAAAGGTGTTACTCCCGCTTCAAATTGCTTTACGCTTCCGTCAGGTAAACTTATATTTATCATAGTATTTTCCATTTTTTCAATTTGCAAAGATACAACTTTTTCACTAAATAAATAAAACATTGATGTTTTTTGTTGTATCTTTGCCAAAAAAATAAATAATTTATCATGTTAAACGCAATAATTTGGGACTTTGAACCTACTCTTTTTGGATTTATTAGATGGTATTCTCTTTTGTTTGCCTTAGCATTCGTAGCAGGATATGTAATACTTCAAAAAGTTGTTTTTCAAAAAGAAAACATTCCCAACACTTATTTAGACAAACTTTCGGTTTATGTATTCTTAGGAGTTTTGATTGGTGCAAGATTAGGTCATTGTCTTTTTTATGAACCCAACTACTACCTTAATCACATAATTGAAATGCTTTTACCAATAGCACAGACTCCTGATGGTTGGAAATTTGTAGGTTATCAAGGTCTTGCCTCTCACGGTGGAGCAATAGGAATTATAATTGCAATATGGTTGTATGCAAGAAAAACAAAACTAAATATGTTTTGGACACTTGACCGTTTAGTTATAATTGTTGCCCTTGCAGGTTTGTTTATTCGTCTTGGTAATCTTTGCAATAGCGAGATTTATGGCGTAGCAACTAATAGCAATTGGGGATTTATATTTGTTAGAAACGGCGAAACCCTTGCAAAACACCCAACTCAACTCTATGAAGCAATAGCATACTTTATTACCTTTATCATACTACTATTGATTTACATAAAAAGCAATCGTAAAGTTGTTCCCGGAAGACTCTTTTCACTATTTTTAATTCTTGCATTTACCTCTCGACTAATTATTGAAAATTGGAAAGAAGTACAAGAAGCATGGGAAGCAAATATGATTTTGAACATGGGACAAATCCTTTCAATACCATTCATTGCAATAGGCATTGTAATACTCATATTAGGATTTTGTGGAAAGACAGGAAAACCATTAGATGTTAGCAAAGTAATAGAAACACATAAAAAATAAATAAGAAATGAAAAAACTGATTTTAGTAAGACACGGACAAAGCGAATGGAATCTTAAAAACCTATTTACAGGTTGGACAGACGTGGATTTAACAGCACAAGGAGTAGAAGAAGCATACAAAGCAGGTATAGCAATAAAAGAAGAAGGAATAAGACCACAAGTATGTTTTACTTCATACCTTAAAAGAGCAATCAAAACCCTTAACGGAATACTTGATGCAATGAATATGGACTATCTTCCTGTTGAAAAATCTTGGAGATTAAACGAAAAATCATACGGTGACCTTCAAGGTAAAAACAAAGCAGAAGCAACAGAAAAATTCGGAGCAGACCAAGTATTGTTATGGAGAAGAAGTTTCGATGTACAATCACCTGCATTAGATGAAAACGATGAACGCTCTCCATATCAAGACCCTCGTTATGCAGGCATAGACAAAAAAGACCTTCCTTTAACAGAATCACTACAAGACTGCATTAACCGTCTTTTACCTTTCTATCAAAACAACATTTTAAAAGCATTTGAAACAAACGACACAGTTTTAGTAGTAGCACATGGAAACTCACTTCGTGGAATCGTAAAAACACTAAAAAATATGACAAACGAAGAAATCATTAAATTCAATATACCAACAGGAATACCTTACTTATTTGAATTAAATGATGATTTAACACTACAAAACGACCGTTTCCTTGCAGACCCTGAAACATTACAAAAACTAATGGACGAAGTTGCAAATCAAGGCAATAAAAAATAAGAAAAAAAGCATTGAATAAATAAAACAAAGCGCTCGTTTGTCATAAATAAAGACTTACGAGCGTTTTTCTTTGAACTATTTTCACAAATTTTCTTTACATTTGCAAAAAAATAATAATGAAAAAAATATTTTTAATCTTTATTTTTTCTTGTTTTTTCTCTGCTTTATCTTTTGCTCAATCAAAGGCAGAAAAGCGTTTTGAAAAAGCAGTACAACTCTTGCGTACAAATCAAATAGACAAAGCACAAGAAGAATTACTTTCTCTAAAAGATAAGTATCCCGATTTTCTTTCTACTTATTTAGCACTTTCGGAAATCTACATTGTTCAAAACAATATTGAACAAGCAAAGCAAGAACTTTTAATAGTTTGGCAAAAAGACAAAACCTTTGATTGTAAACTCTATATTGACCTTGCAAATATTTATCTCTTGGAAGAGAAATATGATAGTGTTACATTCTTTGCAAGCACTATCCCTTGTAAACGCTATTCCGAGCAAGCATTGAAATTAAAAGAAACGGCAGATTTTCGCACCTTTCAAAAAGAAAATCCTGTTGATTTTTCGCCAAAGAATATGGGAAATGCAATCAACACTCAATATGATGAGTATTTACCTTGTTTGACAGCAGATGCCTCTCAATTACTTTTCACAAGAAGGGATAAAGGTGAAGATTTTTTTATCTCTCAAAACAAAAACAATCAATGGACAAAGGCAGAAAAACTACCAAGTTTATTAAACTCCGATTTTAACGAAGGTGCAGGAAGTCTTTCACCCGATGGTCGTTTTATTTTCTTTACACGCTGTGGAGCAGAGAATGGTTTAGGTAGTTGCGATATATATGTAAGTGAAAAAGTTGGCGGTCAATGGCAAGAACCTAAAAACTTGGGAGCAAATGTTAATTCAAACGCTTGGGATTCTCAACCTTGCATAGCATCGGATGGGAGAACCTTGTTTTTTGTCTCTAATAGAAATGGCGGTTTTGGCAAATCTGATATTTATTATTCTTACCTAAAAGACAATGGACAATGGACAAAGGCAAAAAATTGTGGCAGTAGTATAAACACTATTGGAAATGAAATGTCGCCTTTTGTTCATCAATCCAATACAGTGCTTTATTTTGCAAGCGATGAGCATTTAGGAATGGGTGGATTTGACCTTTTTTATTCAAATATAGAGAATGGAAAATTTCAACAAGCAAAAAATCTTGGTTATCCTATCAACACTTCAAAAGATGAAAACTCCCTTACCCTATCTGCAAGCGGTGATTTTGCAATATATGCTTGCGATTTAGACCTTTACTGCTTTACTATGCCCGAAGAAATAAGACCTCTTGCAGCATCTTATATCAAAGGTCAAATACTTGACAAAGAAAGTAAGAAACCATTAAATGCACGCCTACAAATCAAGAATTTGAAAAACACAAAACTCGCTCACGAAAGTCTATCCGATAAAACAACAGGCGAGTTTCTTATCTGCCTTACACAAGGAGAAGAATATGCTTTTTCTATTTCTTGTGAGGGTTATCTTTTCTATTCTGAAAACATTTCAACCGATAGAGAAAACCAAGAAAAACAAATACTACTCACACCAATCAAAACAGGAGAAAGCATAGTTTTAAAAAACATATTCTTTGAAACAAACTCCCACGCTCTATTACCAACCTCGTACGCCGAATTGCAAACCCTAATAGAACTTTTACAAAACAATCCTTCATTAAAACTCTTAATCGAGGGACACACCGACAATGTTGGAAAAGCAGAACATAATCAAACCCTTTCACAACAAAGAGCCGAAGCTATTGTTTCTTACTTAGAGGAAAAGGGAATAGATTCCTCACGTCTAAAAGCAAAAGGTTATGGATTTTCTCGACCAATAGCAGATAATGATAGTGAACAAGGCAGAGCATTAAACCGTAGAACAGAAATAAAAATCATTGAATAAATGGAATTAAGTTTTAATTTAGAAAACATAGACCTTAGAGAATTTTGGGGAGTAAACAATAAAAATTTTAGATTTCTTGAAACAATCTTCCCTCACCTTGAATTAACCGAAAGAAGCGAAAAACTCCTTGTTTGTGGAGAAGAAAAAGACTTACGAGACTTTGAAACATTTTTCAATAACCTTATAATCGCATACGAAAACCAAACCTATATTGATGAAAAGATAATAATGTCGGTTTTGCAACAAAACGAATATTTCAAGAATAAGGAAGAAGAAGTCTTGGTTTATGGAGATAATGGTTTGAGGGTAAAGGCAAGAAGCGAAAATCAAGCAAAAATGGTGAAAGAAAGCGAAAAAAACGATATGATTTTTGCCATTGGACCAGCAGGAAGTGGAAAAACCTACACAGCAGTAGCACTTGCCGTTAGAGCACTAAAAGCAAAAGTAGTAAGACGTATAATACTTACCCGTCCAGCAGTAGAGGCAGGAGAGAATCTTGGTTTTCTTCCCGGAGATTTAAAAGAAAAACTTGACCCTTATTTACAACCTCTTTACGATGCTTTAAGAGATATGCTTTCGCAACAAAAATTAGAATCTCTTATTCAACAAGGCGTAATTGAAATAGCACCTTTGGCATTTATGCGAGGAAGAACTCTTGATAATGCTTTTGTTATTTTGGACGAGGCACAAAACACCTCAATGGAACAATTGAAAATGTTTCTTACACGAATGGGAAGAAACTCAAAATTCATAATAACAGGAGATGTAACACAGATTGACCTTCCGAAAAATCAACTTTCGGGACTTCTTCCAACAATAGAAAGAGTCAAACACATTAAAGGTATTGCTGTAATAGAACTTCAATCTTGCGACATAGTGCGTCACAAACTCGTAAGCAAGATTATTGAGGCGTTGGATTAAGTTTTATTAAAACCAATAACCTATGCCAAGGGTTAGGGTTGTGTTTCCTTTAAATATATGCTTTAATTGAGAGTTTGGAAATTGATAATCGTAATTTATACGAAGTTGTAATTTATTGAAAATCTCTACTCCTGCTATTGCAGAAAAACTCCAAGTATCAAAAGTTTTAAGAGAAATTCCATAATCACTTAAATCTTTCCACGAAAGAGAATATGTTGCTCCTGCTCCAAGAATTCCTCTAAATTTTGGTATACCTATTTTCCATTTTAAATAGATTGGTAATTTAAAATTAGAGAAACGTTCGGTAAAACTACCGTTTTGAAGTTGTAATGCTTTAAGTTCGTAAAGTAAATCTACCTCTGCTCCTACTTTAACTATTGGAAGAATAAACTCTGTTGTAAGTCCTACATTCAAAGGTGCGGATTCTAAAATTGATTTATTGGGAGAAAATCCTAAAATCACACCCGAACGAAAGGTATCAAATTGTGCATTTGAGATAAATGACACTAAACTAAATAATCCTAAAAAAACTATCTTCTTTATATTCATTTGAGATTTTTTTCGTATATTTGTACTATGAAAAACGCTTATTTTTGTTTTTTATTATGCTTTTTATCCTTTTTAAGCAATGGTCAAACCCTATGTTTTGAGCAAAACAAAGGGCAATGGGAAGGAAATATTCTCTTTAAAGCACGATTGCAAAAAGGTGCTTTATTCGTTGAAAAAGACGGATTAGTGTTTCATTTAAACGATGTAGAGAAAAATCAAGAGAAAAAGACTAATTCTGCTCACGCTTTCAAAATTGAGGTAAAAAACCCTTTAACTCCAAGTATAAAAACTCCTAATCCTCTACCCTCTTACTCTAATTATTTCATCGGAAAGGAAAAAGAAAAATGGGCATACAAGGTAAGGGCGTATCAAGAGATTGTTTATCAAAATATTTTCAATAATATAGATTGGAGAGTTTATTCAAAAGACAATGCTCTTAAACACGAATTTATTGTAAATCCTAATGGAGTGGTTGAGGATATTGTTTTGCAATACAAAGGTCTTTATGATATCAAATTAAAAAAAGATGAATTGATTTTAAAGACTTGTTTAGGTGAAATAATTGAGGAAAAACCATACGCTTATCAAATCATTAACGGAAAGGAAACACCTGTTCAAGTTGAATTTTCTTTGAAAGATAATAATGTTTCTTACAAAATAGGCAACTATGATAAGACTCTGCCTTTGATTATTGACCCTGCACTAATCTTTTCAACTTATTCGGGAAGTACGGCAGACAATTGGGGTTTCACCTCTACCTTTGACCCTTACGGAAATCTTTATTCGGGAAGTATTGTTGATAATATAGGTTATCCAACGACATTAGGAGCATTTGTAGATACATACGCAGCGGGTTGGGATTGTGCTGTTAGTAAATTTTCGCAAGACGGAAGTCAATTACTCTTTTCTACATACTACGGAGGCGACCAAAGTGAAATGCCACACAGTATGATTGTTAATCAATATGATGAATTAGTAGTAATGGGAACAACAGGTAGTTATAATTTTCCTACAACCCCATACGCTTTTTCGGAGAGTTTTTCTACCGGTTCTACAATTACATACGATGGAACGGTGAGTTTTCCTTTTGGAGTGGATATTTACGTTAGTCGTTTTTCCAATGACGGCACTGCTTTATTGGCCTCTACCTACGTTGGAGGAACAAATAACGATGGATTAAACTATCGAGAAATTTATAATGCAAATCAATATATTGCTTATTTTGGAAATGATTCTCTTTATGCAAATTATGGCGATGGTGCAAGAGGTGAATTGATTACAGATGACCAAAATAATATCTATGTAGGAACTACAACTTTTTCTTCTGACTTTCCTGTAACGCAAAACGCCTTTCAAACAACTTTTGGTGGTAATCAAGAAGGGGTTATTTTTAAATTAGATTATGCTTTACGCACAATGATTTTCTCTTCTTTTATTGGAGGAAGTGGAGATGACGCAGTATTTTCGATAGACGTTGATACATCTTATAATCTCTATGTAACAGGTGGAACAATCTCTGAGAATTTTCCTATAACCAATAATGCATACGACACTGTCTTTGAAACAGGTTCTCCTGATGGTTTTTTAGCATTGGTTTCTTATAATGGAAACAACTTACTTGCCTCTACTTTTTTTGGATCCAATAGATTTGATTTATCTTATTTTGTAAGGTGTGATAGAAATGGTTATCCTCATATTTTTGGGCAAACAAAGGCAGAAGGAAGCGATTTGGTGTATAACGCATCATACAATATACCTAATAGTGGTCAGTTTTTAGCAAAATTTGAACCCGATTTAACCTCTCTTGTGTGGAGTACGGTTTTTGGAACGGGCGATAATCAAATAAATATCTCTCCTACAAGTTTTGCGGTCGATGTTTGCGGAAGAATATATGCAGCAGGTTGGGGACGAATCTTTAAATATGTTGCTCCAAGCAATCTTCAAGTTTTTGGAACAATGAATATGCAAACAACAAATGACGCTTATCAATCCATTACTGACGGAACAGATTTTTATATTATGTCGCTTTCTCACGATGCTTCAATCTTAGAATACGCTACTTTCTTTGGAGAATTAAATAACTCTGCAACATACGGCAATGACCACGTTGATGGAGGTACTTCTCGTTTCGATAAATATAGCAATCTCTATCAAGTAGTTTGTGCCTCTTGCAACGGAAGTCAAAACTTCCCTATAACGCCAAACGCTTGGAGCAATTCCAATCAAGCAAGCAATTGTAATATGGCGGCATATAAGTTTCAAATTCACGATGACTTTGCTGTAGCGGATTTTCTTACTCCTGACTATATTTGTTTTCCTGATACTGTTCATTTTACCAATATTGGACGTGGAGATAGTTTTCTTTGGGATTTTGGAGACGGCACTCTATCTTCCCTACCCTCTCCTTCACATTACTATAATCAAGCAGGTACATACGAAGTAAAACTAATAGCATATAAAAATTATGGTTGCATTGCAGCAGACACTATTACAAAACAAATTATCTTGCTTGACTCTTACACAGATACTCTTCCAACCCTACAAGCATGCAATGGAGATTTATTACAAATTGGAATACAAACCTATTCACAAGATAGCGTAAGTTATTCTTGGATTCCAAGCGAGGGACTAACCAATCCATCTTCTCCAAATCCATACGCAATTGTTTCGGGCAATAAGACTTATCGTTTAGTTATAACAACACCTGAGTGTAGCGATACTTTGGTGCAACAAATTGTAGTAAGTCCAATCAATAGTCTTGATTTAACTATTCAAGATGTTTCTTGCCCACAAGAAAGTGATGGTTACGCCTTAATAAATAGTCCATGGGATAGTTTAATTGTCTCTTATACTTGGAGTAATGGCCAAAACTCAATAGATTCTATTGGAAATTTACCCATAGGCGATTATTCGGTTATGGTAGAAGACGTTTATGGTTGTCAATTTGAAGAAAACTTTACAATAAATAGCATTTCACAATTGAATATTAGTCTTTCGGTTGATACAAATATTTGCGGAAACACTTGTAATGGTCAAATACATATTTCTGCTCAAAATGGAGTAGAACCTTACAATATTTTATGGAATGATTCTACCCTTAGTGGTTTTGATTTAGAGAACTTATGCGATGGAAATTACGCTTTTACAATACAAGATGCACAAGGTTGTCATATAAGCGACACTATAACTATTGAAAGCAAATACAATATTACTACAACTACTACAAAAACCGACAATAATTGTCAAGAAGGTTGTGGAGCTACAGCAAGTGTACAAGCAAATGGTGGTTTACTTCCTTATTCTTATACTTGGTCAAATGGAGAGACAAGTTTTTCAATAGAGGATTTATGTTGCGGAACATATTATGTAGATATAACCGATGCTAATCAATGTACTGCACGAGATTCGGTTGAAATTTCTTTCATAGACAATCTTAGCGATATTCAAGTTCAAGCAAACCACACAAGAGTTTTTGACGGAGAGCAAATAACACTTAGTGCCAATTATATTTACGGCATGTCGTATCATTGGACTCCTAATGAAAACCTTTCAAATCCTTTTTCACATATAACAAATGCCACCGTATATGAATCGGGTTATTATTTTGTAACAGTAAGCGATAATCACGGTTGCGAGGTTAAAGATAGTATTTGGATAGAGGTTGATGTAGTGGAGTGTGAACGTCCAAATATTTATCTACCTAATGTTTTCACACCGAACAATGATGGTAAAAATGATATTGTTTTTGTAAAGGGTGAATGGATTGAAAGTTTTGAATTTGAAATCTTTGACCGCTGGGGAGAAAGTGTATTCTTTACCGATAAATTATCTGAGGGTTGGGACGGCACTTTTAATGGAAAACCTTGTGATGCTGCAGTTTATTTTTATAGACTTATAGTTAATTGTGCAGGAGGAAAGAAATTTGTTGAAGGAGGAGACATTACTTTAATAAGGTAATTGAAATGGCAAAGAAAAATAAATATTACGTAGTTTGGATTGGAAAGAAAACCGGAGTTTTTGACTCTTGGAAAGATTGCGAAGAAAGTGTTAAAGGATTTGAAGGTGCAAAATACAAATCTTTTGAAAATTTAGAACAAGCACAAAAGGCATTTAATGACAATCCCGATAAGTTTATTTCAAAAAATAAAAAAACAAAACCTGTTTTACAAACAATCTTAACTGCCAATCTTCCTATTTATGAAAGCATTTCAACAGATGCAGCGTGCAGTGGCAATCCCGGAATAATGGAATATAGAGGTGTTTACACAAAAAATGGAGATACGCTTTTTTATTATAAACATAAACGTGGAACTAATAACATT
>JAGCLI010000072.1 GCA_017647065.1 Bacteroidales bacterium | reverse complement strand
GGCATTATGAAAGAAAAAACGACTCTCTTATAGGCATAGCGAAAGATTCGTGGAAAGACCAATCCTTTATGCTTTATCGCCTTAGTGAAAAACAAAGAGAAAAATTACTCCTTCCTCTTGGGCAAAAGATGAAAGATGAGGTTAAGGATTTTGTTCGACAATGTGGATATGAAGAAATAGCAAATAAAAGAGAAAGTTTTGGACTTTGCTTTACAAATGGTAAGCATTACTCTGAGTTTTTATTGGAGAAATATCCAGAATTAAAAAAACTTGAAAACGGAAAGGTGTTTAATAAAAATAATCAAGAAATTGGCACTCACAAAGGCTATCCTTTCTACACAATAGGACAGTATAAAGGATTGAATTGTGAAGGAAAACAATATATAAATAAGATTATTGCGGAAGAAAACGCCATTTTTGTAGGAGAAAAATCAGAGTGCTATTTCTCAACTCTAAGACTTAATTCGCTTGTTTTTTCACAAAATATAGAAAATATTAAGTTGAATACTCAATATCTAACAAAGATTAGAGGAAAAGACGAAGGTAATTTAGCAACTCTAAGAAATATTTCTTCAAATCATTCAATTATTGAATTTTCTCAAAGAGTTTTTGCCCCTATGCAAGGACAAGACGTAGTTGTTTATGATGAAAATAATTTCATTCTTTTTGGTGGACGAATAGAATCGTTTAGTTAATTCGTGTCTTTTTGCTTATTGCCAACAATCCCAAGAAAGTAAGAAGTCCGTTTAAGACTAAAAGTTCAAAGTCAAAACTATAATTAAACCATTGTTGTGAGTTGTTGCTTAGAATGAAACAAATCACAGGCGAAAGTATGCAAACAATAGGTACAAACTTGTCTATGACTTGTCGTTTCGTTAAAATGCCAAAGACAAACAATCCTAAAAGCGGTCCGTATGTGATAGAGGCTATTTGATATAAAATATCAATCAAGTGAGGGTCGCGATGATTTCCGTAAAAGATGATTACACCTACAAAAATCAATGCAAAACAAATGTGAACCAAATGACGAATCTTGATTTTCTTCTTTTCATTCCAATCTTTTCTTTGTTCAATATTTAAAAAGTCAATGCTGAAAGCCGTAGTCAAAGAAGTTAAAGCACCATCGGCCGAAGGGAAAAGAGCAGAGATGAGTCCGATAATGAAAATCACTGCCGCAAAAGGACTAAGTGCATTTAAAGCAACGTAAGGGAAAAGGTCGTCGCCTTTAACCTCTATTCCTTGATTGTGAGCAAAGATATAAAGAGCAGCACCTAAGCAAAGAAATAAGAAATTGACAAAAAACAAAGTCAAAGAGAAAGTAAGCATATTTTTTTGTGCCGATTTAATGTTCTTGCAACTAAGATTTTTTTGCATCATTTCTTGGTCTAATCCTGTCATACTAATAGTTATGAACATACCTCCAAGAATTTGTTTCCACCAACAAAGACGAGAAGAAGAATCTGTTTCAATAAAGGTAAAATAATCGCTTTTTGTAACATTGGTTAGCATTTCCGAAAAAGAAAAATTCATCTTATCTCCAATCAATATAAAGCAAATAACAAGTGCAGCTAACATACAAGTTGTTTGAAGAGTATCTGTCCAAACAATAGTCTTGATTCCTCCCTTGAAAGTAAACAAAAGAATCAGAGCAAGAAAGAGAAAAACAGTTGTTTCAAAAGGAATATTCCACGCACTAAACACAAATTCATATAAAACATAGATTACAATAAACATTCTAAGGCTTGCTCCAAGTGTTCTTGAAAGAAGGAAAAAGAAAGAGCCTGTTTTGTGGGAGAATTTACCAAAACGACTTTCCAAGTATTTGTATATGGAAATTAAGTTAAGTTTATAGTAAATTGGCATAAGGACAAAAGAAATTACAAGATAGCCTAAGAAATATCCGAAAACGGTTAGCATATAAGTAAAGCCTCTATCTTCAACCCAACCAGGCACTGACATAAATGTAACGCCACTTAAACTTGCCCCAATCATACCGTAGGCTACGATAAACCAAGGAGATTTTTTGTTTCCAGAGAAAAACGAAGCACTATCAGCCTTTCGTGCTGTAATAAAGGTTATTGTGAATAACAAAACAGTGTATGCAATGAAAACACCAAGTAAAATATTTTCCATAGTATTTGATTTTTTTGTAATTTTGCTCTTATTTGACTGCAAATTTAACAAATATATATGGAATACACTTCTTTAATCTTAGAAAATGCTGTAAACGAATTAGCAAAACTTCCAGGAGTAGGACAAAGGACAGCTTTGCGTTTTGCTCTTCATCTATTAAAACAAAATGAAGACAATACAATACAATTAGCCAAAAGTCTAATTAGTCTTGTTAGTGAAATAAAACATTGTAAGCGTTGTAATAATCTTTCAGATAGTGAAATATGTTCTATTTGTGCAAATCCACAACGTCAAAACGATACAATATGTGTAGTAGAGAATATAAGAGAGGTTATGGCTATTGAATCAACAAATCAATACAAAGGATTATATCATGTTTTAGGAGGAGTAATTTCTCCGATAGAAGGAATAGGGGTAGGGGATATAGCAATAGAACATTTAATAAAAAGAGTAGAACAAGAAGATATAAAAGAAATAATTTTAGCCCTGCCAACAACAATGGAAGGCGATACAACAAGTTTCTATATCAACAAATTATTAGAAAATCATAATATTAAAATTTCTGCAATTGCAAGAGGAGTTGCAAT
>JAGCLI010000071.1 GCA_017647065.1 Bacteroidales bacterium | reverse complement strand
TCTTCACAAATGATAGGTGTATCGCCAATTGTTGCTTTTTTCATATCAAGAGCAACTTCTGAACAACTACCTGCCCAATCGTAATAAAAATATTGTTCAACTCCGTCAGTGCAAACACAATCTACTGTTTCACTACAAGAGGTTAAAACTCCACAAGAAATAACCAACGCTAATGCTAAAAATATTTTTCTCATAATTTAATTTTAAAATTCAAAAAAAAGGAATACCCAATAGGGCATTCCTTTATAAATCTTTTAACTTTTGATTAGCGTTCTACGCAGCTTAAAGTTAATCCTAATTCTGTTGCGTCAGCTTCTGGGTATAACTCAGCCCATTCGCCAGTTAAATCAGCCCATGTAACTTGATCACAAGTTCCTTCGAATTCAACTATTGTAGGAACTTCTTCTGTGTATAATGGATTGTTAATTAACCCTTCTGCTGATGCTGTACAATCACAATCAGAAACTGGTTTACATGCTGCGAAAGCTAAGAAAGCTCCCATTAAAACTAATACTTTTTTCATAGCGCAATTAAATTTATTTGTTATTAAAATGTCTTACTCTTTTTTTCTCAGGATTTTCAGTTCCTCCTCGTAAGGTTTATTGCCTTATTGTTGGCAAAATTAAAAAAAGATATTTAACCTGCAAAATTTTTCATAGAAAAATCAAAAAATCACTATATTTGCAACCTATGAAATTACTTAATTATTTGTTGTTTTACGGATTTCTAATACCTCTTTCTTTCTTGCCAATGAAAGTATTGTATTGTATTTCAGATATTGTTAAGTTTCTTCTTTACAATTTTATAGGTTATAGGAAAAAAGTAGTAATGGAGAATCTTTCTCGTTCATTTCCAGAAAAATCTCAAAAGGAATTAAAGGAAATTGCTGATAAATTTTACTCACATCTTGCCGATTTGTTTTTGGAAGCAGTGAAAATGCTAACTATTTCGAGGAAAAACCTAATGAAACGATACAAATGCCTAAATCCTGAACTAATATCTAAATACTATAAGCAAAATAAGAGTATTATTTTAGTCTCAGCCCACTATAACAATTGGGAATTTATGGTGGCGAGTCTTGGAATGCAGTTTGATTTTCATGGAATAGGAGTAGGCAAAAGAATGAGCAATAAAACCTTTGAAGAACTTATGCATAAAAAACGCACAAGATATGGTACAGAAGTTTGTTATGCAGACAATTCTCGCAAAGTTTTTGAACAATATCACAATACAAAAACTTGTGCGTATATGCTTTTGAGTGATCAAAGTCCAAACGATAAAAACAAATGTTATTGGATAGATTTTCTTAATCAAAAGACAGCATTTATTTATGGTTGTGAATACTTTGCAAAAAAATATGACTATCCTGTATTTTTCTATAAAGTTAAGAAAGTAAAAAGGGGCTATTATGAGTTTGAAATAGAAGAAGTAGCTACACAACCCCAAGAAATAGAATACGGATTCATAGTAGAAAAATCGGCAAACATATTAGAAAACTTGATAAAAGAAGCTCCTCAATATTGGTTGTGGAGCCATAGACGTTGGAAACTTAAATACGAACAAATAAATAATTATGAATAATTTTACTCATCTTCATGTGCATACTCAATATTCTATATTAGACGGAGCATGTAACATAAATAAATTACTTGATAGAGTTAAAGAGTTAGGCCAAACAGCAATAGCAATTACCGATCATGGCAATATGTTCGGTGTGTTAGAATTTCACAACGCTTGCAAAAAGAAAGGAGTAAAGCCAATCTTAGGTTGTGAAATGTATGTCTCACCTCAAAGTAGATTTATAAAAGATGGAAAAAATTTTAGTGGACACCACCTTATTCTACTTGCTAAAAACGAAAAAGGTTATTTAAACCTAATAAAATTAGACTCGCTTGCCTTTGCCAAAGAAGCCAAATATCGAACATCAAGAATAGATAAAGAACTTTTATTTGAATATTCAGAAGGATTAATATGTTGTTCTGCATGTTTAGGAGGAGTATTGCCTAAATTAATAGAAGCTGGCGATATAGAAGGAGCAGAAAAGACAGCATTAGAATATAAAGAAGTTTTTAAAGATGATTATTATATAGAACTACAAAACCATGGAATAGACCTACAACAACAAGTCAATAAAGAATTAATAAGAATTGCTAAAAAATTTGACATAAAAATAATAGCAACAAACGATGTGCACTATATAAATGAAGATGATTACGAAGCACATAAAATACTGATTTGTTTAAATACAGGAAAGACCTTAGAAGAATACGATAATAGTAAAATGTCTTATACGGGGAACGAATTCTTAAAATCATTTGATCAAATGATAGAAGCATTTCCCGATATACCAGAAGCTATTTATAACACGCAGGAAATAGTAGATAAGATAGAAGTCTTTGAATTAGAGAGAGGGCCAATACTTCCAGTCTTTGACATACCATCTTCCTTTGGTAAGATAGAAGACTATTACGAAAAATTTCCATTAGAAGACATAGAATCTAAACTTTATAACGAATTTATAAACAATCCTAAAACAAAAGACGAAGACAAGCTACCAGAATTAAAGAAAGAAATAACAGACAAACTAATAAAAGAAAAAGGAGGCTACAAAAAAATAATTCGTACAAAATTTGATGCAGCCTATTTGCGACATCTTACCTTTGAAGGAGCGAAAAAGCGTTACGGAGACAACCTTGATGAAACTGTTTTAAAAAGAATAGAAAGCGAATTAGGTACAATAGAATGGATGGGCTTTCCTGGTTATTTTTTAATCGTACAAGATTTCATAAACTATTCAAGAGAAAACTTAGGAGTAATAGTTGGTCCGGGTAGAGGCTCAGCAGCTGGTAGCGTTGTTGCATATTGTCTTGGAATAACAGCAATAGAGCCATTGAAATATGGATTACTATTTGAGCGATTCTTAAATCCTGACCGTATTTCCTTACCCGACATAGATGTAGATTTCGATGATCAAGGACGAGAAAAGACTTTGAAATATGTACAAGACAAATATGGCTCAGATCACGTAGCACAAATTACTACCTTTGGAACAATGGCGGCGAAAATGTCAATAAAAGACGTTGCACGTGTACTTAATTTACCTCTTGCTGAATCAAATAGATTAGCAGATTACGTTCCAAATAGACCAGGCATTAGTTTAGAACAAGCATTCAAGGAATCGCCAGAGTTGAAACAAGAATTAGAAAGCGGAAGTGAATTAGTAAAAAAAGTACTCTCGCTTGCTGTGAAATTAGAAGGCTCAATTCGTAGCACAGGTATTCATGCTTGTGGAGTAATCATAGGACCTGACGATATTTCCAATTATGTTCCAATTGCAGATAGTAAAGATTCCGATAT
>JAGCLI010000070.1 GCA_017647065.1 Bacteroidales bacterium | reverse complement strand
CTTTTCTATTGCTTGATTGAAAGTAATTTCTATTTTTGTAGGGTTAGGAAAGATACTACATTCATAAAGAACTTGAGAAATCGCTTCCAAACAATTATACTCAACTATTAAAAGCATCGCTTTCAATAACAGAAAGATTTTCTCATAATTTAACGAGCACCATTATAACACAACCATTGAAATATTTACACCAATTTCTGTAACACTACAAGTTGTTTCTTGATAAGTTCCTATTAAAAGAATAGATAAATTAGTTGTGGATTATTTTCATCATGCCAATAAATCATTGCTAAATGAAATTTTCTACTCACAAAAAGGCAAAAAAAAGAGCAGTCTCTTTACTTGGGACTGCTTTCTTTTTCTTTTCCAAACTCTCTTCTAGAGAGCGGTTAATTATTCAGCTACAACTGTTTCAGCTGCTGTTTCAGCTGCTGTTTCAACTACTGTTTCAGTTGCTGGAGTTTCAGTTGCTGTTTCAGTTGCTGTTTCAGTTGCTCCACCGCAAGCAGCGAAGAAACCTGCTACTGCTAATACTAACAATGCTTTTTTCATTTCTTTTACGTTTTTAATTATTGATAATTCTATGTTTTAACTTTGCAAAATTACAACTTAATTTCAACTATGGAGTTTTTTTGTTTAAAAACTTGTTAGTAAAAAAACTAAATAGCTGATTTTCAACAAGAAAAAATTAATACTTATTTCATCAACTTTTCTTCTAATTTCTTTATTTTGCTGTTTCTTGGCATATATTCTCTTGCTTTTTTGATAGTTTCTATTGCTTCTTGGTCTTTTTTCAACCTTTGCAAAACAACTATCTTATCTTCCCAAGCTAATGGTTCTAATTGATATTTCTCTAAGTAAGAATCAATTAATTCTAATTGTTTTTGACTATCTCCCTTCTTCCCTGCGATATTTACAAGCACACGAACAGGCGAATAACACAAAGGTTTCATATCCATACATCTTTTAGCCCAATATGCTGCACTATCACTTTTGTTTTCCATCTTATTATAATAGTTTGCCAATCTATACTCCCTTAGGCTATAATAAGGATTGGAATTGTCTTTTAAAAGAATGTCTATCGCTTTACGATAGTTTCCTGCTGTTGCAAAGCGTTCTGCCGTATTTACTGCAATAGGTTTTGTGCTTTCATCAATGTTTGGCAAAAACGGCATCTTGTTTAACCAATCCTCTGGTGTGTATCGGATTGAGGTATCGCCATTGTGTTGATGTATTCTTTTCTTTTGCAAAATAGAAGATTGGCAATGCATTGTTTCTATACTGAAACAACCTATTAAAATAAGGCTTATAGAAATCAAAACGCCTTTTGACAGAGGTTTTTGTTGCGATTTGCTATTACGAATGTGATTTGTAATTAAAATTGCTACTGCAAGAACTAAGTAAATCTGACAATCGGCTCTTTCTAATGGAAAATTAAACAAAGCATCGTTTGCATAGGTAAGAGTAAGGCTAAAAGCCACTAAGGCTAAAAGGCGATGTTGCAGATGAGAATAACAAAACATTTGCTTTAAAGCCATAATTGCAAAAACCAAATAGGTGGAAACATAGAGCAAAAGCCCGAAAATCCCAAGTTCAGAAAACATTTCTAAAAAATCATTATGTGCATGATCCGACACAACATAGTCATGCTTCTTTGCACACTCTACTTTCATTATTGCTAACTTATGATTGCCTACCCCATATCCTATAAAAGGTGATTGTTTTATGATTTGGCTTGTGTTTTTCCAAATTAAAAGTCTGCCCTTACTATTACCTTCTGCAATAGAATTTACCCTTGCTTCTATAGAATAGTTATTTGTTTTTACTCTTGAATAATGGTTAAAATTATATTTAAGAAAGGCATCTCCTAAGATAAATCCTACAATTCCAACAACACAAATCAACAAATAAAGTCTTGAATGTTTAAAAATAATGCTTAGTTTTCGGCTTTTAATTTTGTAGAAAATACCATAGAATGCTAAAAGGGCTAATTGCACAAACAAGCCTATGAAACTTGAACGTGTGGAAAGTATTACTAAGCAAAAACTTATTGCAAAGATTAAAAACAAAGAATAATAGCGAATGAACTTCTTAAAACGCAAAAAAGCATAATACAAAAAAGGTAATTTGAATAGCAAGGCTACTGCAAAGATATTTTTATTTCCATAAAAACCATTTAGTTTTAAATTATTACGTTGCGAAATGTGAACATCAAAAACATAGTAGCATATAATACAAGTAAGCACGTTTATTGTAGCTATAACAAGGGTACAAATGATTAGGTTTTTCATTGCGTGATTATCTTTTAGCATAAAGCCAATAGAAATAATCATTGCTAAGAAAATCAGTATCCAACGATTCCAAACTGCAAGGCTTTCTATCGGATTGATTGCCCAAGTAATAGAAACACCCATATATATAATGAGTAATAGCCATATTGGAATAAGAGGATTTTTTGTAAAGATAGACGATGATAAGATGTCTTTCTTTTTCCAAAAGCAATAATAAATCACAACTCCTATTGCAACTATATCAAACAATGCTATCAAGAAATGTCGCAAGGAAGTAACATCTAAAACTAATATTGGTGGAAACATCTGCAAACAAATAAAGAAACACAATAGTATTCTTATCCATTTTTTCATATTATCTGTCTTTTGCATACGCTTATCTTCTCTTTTAAAAATACAAAGATACAATAATTATTTTTTTTCTTTGATTTAGTAAAATATTTCTTTGATTTATTTTTTTATTTCTTTGCTTTATTTTCTTTTTTCTTAGTATTTTTGTGCTGTTAAATTATAAGGGATGAAAAACGTATTAGTTACAGGGGCAGAAGGACAACTTGGCTTGTCACTAAAAAAGATTGCAGGAAATTTCCCACAATATAATTTCATTTATACCGATAAAGACAACTTAGATATTTGCAATCAAGATGAGTTAAAGACTTTTTTTGAAAGCAATAATTTATATTGTGTTTTACATTTTGCAGCTTACACTGCGGTTGATAAGGCTGAGCAAGAAGAAACCTTAGCAGAAGAAATCAACTCTAAGGCATCGCTAAGCATTGCAAAACTTTGTGCTGAACATAAAACAAGACTTGTGTATATTTCAACAGATTATGTTTTTGAGGGAAAGGATTGCATACCTCACTCTACACAAGAGAAAACTAATCCTTTGTCTGTTTATGGCAAAACCAAACTTAAAGGAGAAGAAAACTGCTTAGAAAACAACCCATTGACCTTTGTAATTAGAACAAGTTGGCTTTATAGCGAATTTAAGTCAAACTTTGTCAAAACAATGATTAACCTTTCTCAAACAAAAGAGGAATTAAACGTAATATATGACCAAGTTGGAAGTCCAACATACGCAAGAGATTTAGCCGATTTTGCAGTTAGAGCAATAGAACATATAAACTCTAAAAAGATTCTTCATTATAGCAATCACGGAATTTGTTCATGGTATGATTTTGCAAGAAAAGCAATAGAATTATGGACAGAGAAAACAATAAGAATAAATCCGATTCTAACAAGTCAATACCCTACACTTGCAACTCGTCCCAAATTCAGCGTTTTTGACAAAAGCGAATCAGAAAAACTCTTAAATATAAAAATACCTCATTGGGAAGATAGTTTAAAGGATTGTATTAAAGAACTTAAAGCACAATAGAAATGAAAAAAATCTTAATACTATTATTAGTAATCGCAGGATTTACCTCGTGTAAGGTAGCAAAACAAGAGGTAATTATTGAAACACAAAAACCTGTTAAAGAAAAACCAAGGGGAAAACATAAAGTAAGTGATTTAAGAGCCTATTGTTTAGATTGGTTAGGCACTCCACACCGCATGGGTGGCACAACAAAACAAGGAGTTGATTGTTCAGGATTTGTTTGCAATGTTTACAAAGAAATATATGGTATTTCTTTGCCTCGAAGAAGTCAAGACATGGCAAAAGTCTGCAAAACGATTAAGGATAAAAATGATTTAAAAGAAGGAGACCTCGTTTTCTTTAACAATAAGAAAGGAGGAACAATAAATCACGTAGGAATCTTCTTAGATAAAGATAAATTTATACACACCTCTTCTTCAAAAGGTGTAACAATTGGAAGATTCTCCGAAACATATTGGGCAGAACGTTTTCGCTGTGGAGGACGTCACCCCGACAAAAAGTAACTTAATTCTCGTTTTCTAAGTCTTTAATTTTTTCTCTTAGCAAATCGGCAATTTCCTTTTCACCTTGCTCTTCCACCTCTTTTAACAAGAGTTGCAACTCTTCTATTGTCCAATCTTCTTCTTCATTTGATTGGTCGCAAATCGTATTTGGAGAAGTTATTTCAAAACCTACGTCATTCAACACCTTTTCTTCTATAAAAATTGGCAAAGATAATTTCACTGCGAGATTGAAAGCATCGGAGCAACGTGAATCAAAAGAAATTTTCTCTCCATTTTTCTCACAACAAATATCTACATAAAATATTCCATCTATAAACTCTTTTATTATTACATACTCAGGCTTAATATCTGAGCAAGAAAGAATATTACAAAGCAAATCAAAAGTTAAAGGTCTATTTGCTTCAATTTTATCAATACTTAATGCAAGATGTTGTCCCTCATATTCTCCGATAGGAATCGACAAAGCTCTCTTGCCATTCTTTTCTATTAACAACACATCGTAATAGTTATCAATTGCAGAAGTTGTTATAGAAATCAATTCTACTAAAACCGCCATATCAACACTTTTATTTCACTTTTTATTATAACGTATTTTTTAAAAAAAT
>JAGCLI010000069.1 GCA_017647065.1 Bacteroidales bacterium | reverse complement strand
CTTTATTTCTTAGTTCAGCTATTTCCAAATCGCTTGGTGAGCCTCCTAATTCTTCTTGAATAGTTTTCAATTGTTGAGTAAGCAAATAATCTCTTTGTTGTTTATCCATATCGGAAGAAACTTTCCTTTGGATTTCTAATTTAAGCTTTTGTAGTTCTAATTCTTTACTTAAAATAGATAAAACTTTATTTGCTCTTTTTGAAAAGTCGTTTATTTCTAATAGTTTTTGTTTTTCGCTTACATTTACATCTAAATGAGCAGCAACATAATTAAGTAAAAAATAATGATTTTCTATGTTTTGGATTGCAAAACTTGGATCTGCTGGAATATTTGGAACCATTTTCAATACTCGAAGATACATATCCTTTACTGCCTCTGCAAGTGCCATATAATTTTCTGGCAAATCCTTTGCTCCATCGGGATATTCTATTACTCTTGCTTCCCAATATGGTTCTGTTTGCACTAATTCTTCAAGCGAAAATCTATCCATTCCTTGAAGAATAACCATTGTAGTTCCGTCTGGCATATTAAGAGTTTTTATAACCTTTGCCATTGTTCCCACTTTGTAAAGATCTGCTATTGTAGGATCTTCAATATCAGCAGATTTTTGTGCAACTATTCCTATGATTTGTTTATTTTTATAGGCAGTTTTTATAAGTTTTACACTTTTTTCACGCCCTGCGGTTATCGGTATTATCACTCCTGGGAAAAATACATTTCCCTTAAGTGGTAATATAGGCAATGATTCGGGCATATCTGAAACCGATAAATCTTTTATATTTTCTTCAGTCATTATAGGAATGATTTCAGCCTCACCCCCACTCATTAGTTCGCTCAATTCAACTAAATCTTTATTTAACATTATCTTAATTTCTTATTTTTTAGAGTTTGTGTATAAACATTTCTTAGAATAGATTTATCCTCTTGGCTCATTTGAATATTTCTTCTTTGATACATCTTTTCTGCAACCTCTATTGCTTTGTCTATATCATAGGATTTCAAGCCCATTATTCCACCCCAAGCAAACGATGGAATATAATTTCTTTGGTATCCGTGTCCGTAGATATTTGAACTAACACCTACAACCGTTCCTGTATTGAACATAGTATTTATTCCACACTTTGAATGATCTCCCATAATAGTTCCAAAGAATGTTTGACCTGTTGGAACAAAGGTATTCTTTTCTATACTCCACACTCTTACTTCTTCGTATGTATTTTTTAGGTTTGAGGCATTTGTATCCGCTCCTATATTACACCATTCTCCTATAACCGAATTTCCAATAAATCCATCGTGAGCCTTATTACTATATCCAAAAATCACAACATTAGACACCTCTCCACCTACCTTAACATGAGGTCCCAAAGTTGTTGCTCCATAAATCTTAGATGACATTTTCAAAACAGAATGCTCACACATAGCCAAAGGACCTCTAACCACACTTCCTTCCATTATTTGAGCATCTTTTCCGATGTAAATTGGACCTTCCTTTGCATTTAAGATAGCAAATTCAACCTCTGCACCCTCTTCCACAAATATATTTTCCTCTCCAACAACTCTATTCGTATCGCTTAAAGGCATAGACTTTCTTCCCTTAGTCAATAACTGAAAATCATCTCTTAAAGCATTATCGTTTAAAGCAAATATATCCCAAGGATTAGTGATTTTTATAAAATCGTCTTTCACCTCAACCTCATCGGAAGTGTCTTCTTCGCTCAAAAATTGTTCTTTTGTATTATACATAGCCACTACATTGTTTTCGCAAACTAATGTTTGGCCAATTTTAAGTCCTTTTATAGCCTCAACCAATTTTAAAGTAGGACAAATACTTCCATTTATCAACATCATTTCCTCACCTTGAAGAGTTGGATACTTTACCGAAAGATAATCCTCTGTAATAGTAGAGGTTTTTTCTCCTAAATACTTTTCCCACTTTTCTCTAATAGTCAAGATTCCTATTCTTATATCACAAACAGGTCTTGTGTATGTAAGTGGTAGTAACGAGTTTCGTGATGCATCAAATAAAATATAATTCATAGTCTTTACTTTAAAAAAATTCTTAACTCAAAATTGAGCTACAAAGATACAAAAAAAAACGTTCCGACTTTTAATTCAGAACGTTTTTATTATGTAAAACTTTCAAAATTTACTTAACAAGTGATTTTCTGTTTTTGTATTTGTTCATGAACTTGTCTACACGTCCTGCTGTGTCAACTAATTTCACCTTACCTGTAAAGAAAGGGTGAGATGTGTTAGAGATTTCCATTTTGATTAGAGGGTAGCTAACACCGTCTATTTCAATTTCTTCTCTTGAAGCTGCACAACTTCTTGTTATGAACACTTGTTCATTTGACATATCCTTAAAAGCACAAAGTCTGTAAGTTTTTGGATGAATATCTTTTTTCATTTCTTAATTTTTTTGCCGTTCGGCCCATTTTTACCAAACGGGTTGTTAAACATTATTTTAAATTTCAGTTTGCAAAGATACAACTTTTATTATATATAGCAATACTATTTTTCAAATTTTTTATTCATTTTTTGCTTTTTCGCTTTCTTCCAACAATTTTACTTTTGCTTTCAATAGTTGGATTTCAGCCTTTGCTTTTTCTATTTTCTTATCAAATTCTGCTTTTAATAAATCTGCTTGTTTGCTACTTGCTAAAAATCCAAGGTTATTTTCCCAAACATTCAAATCATTTTGCAATTTTTGAATTTGATCTAAAAACTCTTTCTTCTCTCTTGAAACATTTCTCTTACCATCGGAAGAATCTAATTTCATTTTAAAATTATTCAAATTAGATTCAATAGAGTCCGATTGAAGTTTATCAAAGTGAGCATCGATAGCCTTACGGAATTCTGCATACAAGCGATTTCTTTCATCTGTCGAAACAAAACCCACCTCTGACCATTGACGTTGAAAATCTTT
>JAGCLI010000068.1 GCA_017647065.1 Bacteroidales bacterium | reverse complement strand
GACATTGTCTTTTAGTAGGGGTACCTGGTTTAGCAAAAACTCTTTTGGTTAATACAATTGCAAAAACCTTAGGTTTAACCTATAAAAGAATACAATTTACTCCCGATTTGATGCCTTCTGATATAATAGGGAGCGAAATATTGAATACAAATAGAGAATTAGAGTTCATAAAAGGACCATTATTTGCCAATATATTACTCGCAGATGAGATAAATAGAACACCACCTAAAACACAATCGGCTTTATTGGAAGCAATGCAAGAGCATAAAGTAACTGTAAATGCAAAAAACTATACTTTACAAGAGCCATTTTTTGTTTTAGCAACGCAAAATCCTATTGAACAAGAAGGAACCTATCCTTTACCAGAAGCACAATTGGATAGATTTATGTTTATGTTGTGGTTGGACTATCCTTCTTTTGAAGAAGAGGTGCAAATTCTCAAAAACACTACAACAGATAAGATAATAGAAATAGAAAAAGTATTAGAAATTCAAGATATTCTTGATATACAGAATCTAATAAAACAAGTCCCTGTAAGCGATAATGTATATAATTATGTTGTTGGCTTAGTTGCAAAAACCAGACGCAATGGTAGTCAAATTGCAAATAAATATTTACAATGGGGAGCAGGGCCAAGAGCCTCACAATACTTAATAATGGGAGCAAAAGCACACGCAGTTTTGAATGGTAAATACTCTCCTGATATAGAAGATGTGAATGCAATAGCAGTTGCGACACTTCGTCACAGAATAGTATTGAATTACGAAGCACAAGCAAATGGATATACAACCGAAACCATAATCAAAGAACTTATAAACATTAAATAGCATAATGAAAAAGGTATTATATTTTTTAGCAGTCAATTTATTTGTATTAACTCTTGCAGCACAACCAGTAAGAGAAAGAAAACCTGCGACAGAAACAACTAAGCCTGTAACAGAAACAACACAAGTTTTAGGTCTTCAAAGTGATGGTTGTAATTATTTGATGGTATCGCAACCGCCAAAGCCAAAAAGAGGAAAGACAACTAAGAAACAAGAACCAATTGAGCCATATTATCCAGAAAGAATAGAAGCCTACATTTGTTTTGAGCCATCATCGGCTTATTATACAGAAGAAGGTTTAAATATATTAGATAGTATATATTCCATTGCTTTTGCAAAAGGTAATAATAAGTTCTATAAAATGACTATAGATGCTTTTGACGATGCAGATCCATTAAATGAAATGAATGCCTCGTTAGCAAGAGATAGGGCTGCAATGATTTTTAATTATTTTTCTTCAAGAGAAGGAACAGAATTTATCATCAAAAGAACACCAAGCACGTATATTCACTCTTGTAGTGGAGAAATGCCATATTATATTAAGTATAAAATGCCTTTTGACTTTAAATGGACAAATCTTTACAATAAAACAGAAGAAGAAAGGACAAAAGATGGAATCAGCCTTGTAGGAAAAGTAAGATTAATCATAGAAGACGACCCAGAAGGCTGTTTAGGGGAATATTTTGATTATTATTACCCATCACAAGACTCTGTTTTGTCAGGTAATCACGCAAGTGTAACTATTCCAAAAGGAGCATTAGAATCAATAACTCATACAAAAGATACAATAGAATACACATGCAATATATCATATAAAGAATATATGAGTTTTGAAGAATTGACAAATAATTATCACTTAATACCTCACAAAAAACAATTCTTAATCAATGCAGGTTATATTGTGATAGATGCGGAGCATCAACCAGATTATACATCTTGTCAAAACAAAGAGAATTTTCAACCAGTAGTAAAAGTAAGGGTGCCAATAGAATTGCAACAAAATGATGCAAGATTAAAATTTTATGCAAAGGTTTATGACAATAAAGGTAGACCTGTTTACAAATCAATACCTACAAAAAAAGAAAAAGATAAAGAGACCAAACTTCAAACCCTTACAGCAGATTTGACAGCTTTTCAATTAGACACAATTTATATTGGTAAAAAAGTAGAAGAAAAAGAACTATCAGACTATTTCTTTTCAGCAAAAGAAGGAGAACCAGGAGCATTTCAAGCAATGGGAGGTTGGTTAAAACCATACAAACTAAATAAAAAAGGACAATATATTATAAGAAAACAAATGCAAATGGTACTTCGTAAACCTATTGGAGATATAATAGAAGAATAAGAAATATGAAAAAGATAAGCCTTTTACTAACATTATTTATCACATTAATTATTTTCAATTCTTGTTCAAGCAAGAGTGAACTAATAGTAGAAATACCAGAACTTGCACAAGGAGAAATAGCAATTATATATGCAACTCCTGATCAAATAGAACAACAATTACAAGACACACTTAAAACAGCACAAATTGTAAGTGGCAAAGCTCAAATTGTTTTTGATACAATCTCTTTTGACAAAAAAATAAAAGATTGCACAATGATAATAAGTAGTGCGAGCAATCAATTTGCTACAACAATACCCTTGCCATTAGAAAAAGGGGAAACTCTAACGATAAAAATAAGTGGAATAGATAAATACATTAAAAGAGAAGATTTTTTAAAAACAACCTATTCAGGTTCAAAGAAAGTAGAATCCTTTTCTAAGTTTTATAACGATTTAATGGAGCAAAATAGATTGCTCATAAAGAATCCCCAAATCTCAAAAGACATTTACGCCAAACAATCGGAACTTTATAAAACCTATATATCAGAAAATTCAGAATCGGGCTTAGTTTATTCTTTGCTTATAGGACAATTAATGCAATTTAAGTTAAATGATCAAAATCCTATCATAGATTTATGCTCTAATTTATGTCTTAGTGTAGAGGAAGAAAATATTTGGGCAAATTATCTTTGCAAAATCTTAGCAGAACGTCAAAAGAAAGCATTTTCTTCTTCAATATTAAGTTTTACAGCAATAGATAAAGACGAAAAAGAATACACAGAAAGAGATATAAAGCCACATAAATATGTTTTAGTATGTTTTTGGGCATCGTGGTGTAAGCCTTGCAAAGAAGAATTGCCACAATTGAAAAAGCTATACGAAAAATACAATTCAAAAGGTTTAGAAATAGTTAGTATATCAGTGGATTTACAGCCTGTTGAGTGGTTAGAATTTACAAAAGCAAATCCTTTACCATGGCTTTCTTTGTGGGGAAACGGACATGAACTAACTGCAAAATATGATTTCCAAACAATTCCTTTCAATATCATAGCCGATCAAGACGGAAAAGTGATAAAAAGAGAATTATACAAAGAAGAAATTGACAAAGCAGTAGAAGAATTATTTCTACAAAGCAATAGAAGAAGCATTCGATGAATAATAAAATTCGTCTTAAACGCATATCAAACCGTCATAAAAACGCAATATATTTCCTAATTGGCATTGCTTTGGGATTCGGTTTGATATTTTTTTTTGTTAAAGACAAGTTTTCTACCTTAGAAGCAAACGAATCAAAAAATATTTCAATAAAGCAGCAACCCATTTCGCAATATCCTATCAAAGACTCAGTCTATCTTGACCTTAATGCTTCGGATACCTTAGACCTTCAAGAAGTTCGGGGAGTAGGAAAAGTAAGAGCAAGAAATATTTACAAATACGGACAAAAATTAGGAGGCTATATTAGTGTAGAACAATTAAAAGAAGTATATAGCATAGACTCTGCAACCTTTTAACAAATAAAACCACATTTCTATGCAGGCAAAACAGAGATTAAAAAAATCAATATCAATAGTGATGACCCTAAATACTTAGCACGACACCCTTATATTGATTTTGCTCTTGCCAAAGCCTTTATACGCTTTCGCAAAAAATATGAAAAAGACTTTACAAAAATAGAAGATATTAAACTTGTACATTTAATGGACGAAGAAACATACAACAAACTTCGCCCTTATATTAAATTATCCGATTAAAAAAATAAAATTATGGAATTTAGTGCAAAACAAATAGCCCAATTATTACAAGGAGTTGTTGAAGGAAACGAAGAAGTAATAGTTAATAAACTATGCAAAATAGAAGAAGGCGAACAAGGAGGCTTATCATTCCTTGCCAATCCTAAATACACACAATATATTTACACTACAAAATCAAGCATAGTCATAGTAAACCAAGATTTTGTTGCAGAAGAAAAAATAGAAGCAACACTTATAAGAGTAAAAGACGCTTATTCATGTTTTGCAAACCTTTTAGAAATCTATAATCAATATCGATTTAATAAAGTAGGCATTTCTTCTCTTGCCGTTATTGACCAAAAAGCAACCGTCGGAGAAGAAGCCTATATAGGAGAGTTTGTTGTTGTTTCACAAGATGCAAAAATAGGAAAGAATTGTAAGATTTATCCACACACATACATTGGCGACAACGTAACAATAGGCGACAACGTAACAATTTTTGCAGGAGTAAAAATCTATCACGACACAGTAATAGGAAATAATTGCATAATACACGCAGGAGCCGTTATAGGAGCAGACGGATTTGGCTTTGCACCACTTGCAGACGGCACTTTCAAAAAAATAGCTCAAATAGGAAATGTAATAATCAAAGATGACGTAGAAATAGGAGCTAACACAACAATAGATAGAGCAACAATGGGCTCAACAGTCGTTGAAAAAGGCACAAAAATTGATAACCTATGTCAATTAGGTCATAACGTAACAGTAGGAAGCTCCACCGTAATGGCAGCACAAGTAGGAGTAGCAGGCTCAACCAAGATAGGAAGCAACTGTTTCGTAGGAGGACAAGCAGGATTTGCAGGACACATATCCGTAGGCGATAAATGTCAAGTAGGAGCCCAAGCAGGAATAATCTCAGACGTAAAATCAGGTTCAACAATCATAGGCTCACCAGCCATAGACGCAAAACAATATATGAAAAGTTACGTCTATTTCCGCAAATTAGAACAAATGAAAAAGCAAATAGACAACTTAGAAAAACAACTTAAAGCCTTACAGGAGTAAATTACAATAAATTTACTCCTATAAGGTGCATAAATTCTTCTCTTGTTTCTTTATTTTTAAGGAAAGCCCCTGTAAAATCCGATGTAGTAGTAACAGAGTTTTGTTTTTGAACACCTCTCATACTCATACACAAGTGTCGAGCCTCAATAACAACGGCTACACCTAAGGGATTTAAGGTATTTTGAATGCAATCTTTAATTTGTTGCGTCAATCTTTCTTGAACTTGCAGTCTTCTTGCAAAAACATCAACAATTCTTGGAATTTTGCTTAGCCCCACAATGTATCCGTTAGGAATATAAGCAACATGAGCCTTTCCAACCATAGGAACCATGTGATGTTCGCAGAGAGAATAAATCTCAATGTCTTTTACAATTACCATTTGTTTGTAATCCTCCTTAAACATAGCCGAACGCAAAATTTCCTCAGGCTTTAAATCATACCCATGAGTAAAAAACTGCATTGCCTTAGCAACTCTCATAGGCGTTGCCAACAAACCCTCTCTGTTTACATCTTCTCCCAACAAGGAGATTATCTCTTTGTAGTGATAAGCAAGTTTTTCTAATGTATCTTCGTTATATCGTTCTATTTTTTGATAGCCAAAATCTTCCATAACATCATTTTTAGTCAATTAAACAGCAAAAGTACACAAATTACTTGGGATTTTGCCATTTACCATCTTCTTTTATCATCTCAATCAATAAAGACAATGCATCTTCTTCTGCAATATTAGAATGCACTAACTCTTTTGCTCGATAAAGATGCACCTTATTTTCCAATCCTCCAATATATCCATAATCTGCATCAGCCATTTCTCCCGGACCATTCACAATGCAACCCATTACAGCAATCTTTAAGCCCTTTAAATGTTTACATTTTTCTTTTACTTTTGCTAATGCCGATTGAATGTCATACTTTGTTCTTCCACAAGAAGGACAAGCAATAAATTCTGCCTTATAAATCTCTTCGCCTGTTGCTTGTAAAAGTTCTGCTTGCAAGACTTTGTCGCACAACTCTACCTTATCTGCCATTGATTCCATAATCAAAGCAGTTGTGTTGCCCAATAATCTCTCTTGATTAAAGTCTTTGTCCGTCTGAACAATAACTCCGGCAGGATAAGCAGAGTTTTTAAGCCTTTCTATCACTGCTTCGGGACTTTCTTTGCAAATATCAATTCTCTCAACCATAGAAAAATCAGTAGGCTTTTGACGTTTTTCAAACTCTGTGTTTAAATTTATTGATTTTTCTAATGAAGAAAAAGGCATATCCCTATAAGCCTCAACAATTTTCTTTGCAACCTCTATTTCGTTTTCAGGAATTTCAGTTAGCGAAACCCTTATTGTGTCGCCAATTCCAAGAGCCAATAAACTGCCAATGCCAGAAATAGATTTTATTCTGCCCTCAAACTCATTTCCTGCTTCGGTTACGCCCAAGTGAATAGGAAAATCATATCCTCTTTCCTTCATCATAGCACACAAAGTGCGAGTTGCGTAGTGCATAACCTTGACATTGCTTGACTTCATTGACAAAACAAGATTCTCAAAGCCAAGATTGTTGCATATTTCCACAAACTCCATTGCCGAAGTAGCCATTGCAAAAGGAGTGTCGCCATATCGAGCCATTATTCTCTGACTTAGCGAGCCGTGATTAGTACCTATTCTAATTGCAGTCTTGTTTCGCTTGCAGATTTCCAAAAGAGGAGCAAGTTTTTCTGTGATTTTTTCTAACTCCGCAGCATATTCCTCGTCTGTATAGTTGATTTTAGATATATTTCTATCGGTATAATTTCCGGGATTTATTCTTACCTTCTCCACAATAGCGGCTGCAACTTCTGCCGCCTTAGGATTGAAGTGTATATCTGCAATAAGTGGAACGAAACAACCTCTTTTCGCTAATTCGTTCTTGATTTCATAAAGGTTTTGTGCTGCTTGAACATTCGAGGCAGTGATTCTAACTAATTCACAACCCTTTTCTACTAATCTTAGTGTTTGTTCTACCGTTGAAACGGTGTCCATTGTATCGGTGTTAGTCATTGACTGAATCCTAACAGGATTTTCTCCACCTATGCCAAGGTTTCCAACCATTACTTGCTTTGTAATGCGTCTTGAAACAGGGTTTGATACCTCCCAAGCAGGAATATTTCTATTCATAATATTCATTTGTTGATAATAGAGAACAAAAGTACAGAAAAACTCCGAGACGCACAAAAATATTTCTTTGATTTAATTATTTGTTTCTTCGTCTAAATTCTGAGGGTGAAAGATTTACCATTCTTTTAAAGAAGTTTGAGAAATTAGCAAGAGAATTAAATCCCAATTCTTCTGCTATTTTTTCTGTTGAATAATCGTTTTCTAAAAGTCTTTTCTTGCATTTGTTTGCCAATTTCTCATCTATCCATCTTTTTGGTGTCTTTCCTGTGTTTGATTTTATCACAAACTCAAAATAACCCTTAGATAAATTACACCTTTCTGCATAAAAATTAGTGTCTTTGTTTATTGTTTCATATTCATTTAATAGATTGAAAAATTTTTCGCAAACTCCATAGTCGTTAAAAAATACATTCTCTGTTTTTTCTTTTAAAGAAAGATAGTAATACGCACGTGTCAAATTCGTAACAGCCTCTATTCTGTAAGGAGTTGTTGTATAAGAAAGACATTTCTTTACGTCTTTGAATAGATTTGAGAAAATCTTTTTCTCTCTTGATTCCAGAGAATACAAAGGCATTGCTTTAATTTTGTTGTGATAAGTGGTGTTGAGTATATTGTTTGTTAAAAAATTATCTTTCAAACTTGGAGCAATAACCAAGTAGTGAATTTTTATGTCGTTGCTGTAAGAAATAAATTCCAATTCATTATTCTCTTGTACAAGAAAAAGAGAAGGTGCTTGCAATTCATATTTTTTCATATCTAACATAACGACAACACTCCCCTTTTCAATGAAAATGTCTAAGTAATAATCGGTTTGATAAGGCTCAAAGTTGTTTTTGAGAATTTCAATATTGTTAGAGTACAACAAATCGTAGTTTATCTTCTCTTTACTTTTTGCCTTATCAAATTGTTCTTGCCAATTGAATAAACAAGCCTTGTTTTTCATAAATAGAAACCTAAATTTTAATTTTTTGCAAATATAACATAATTATAATACAAAAATTAAAAATCTTGTAAATCCGAAAAAAGTCCTTGTAAATTAGAAATAAAGTTCTGAAATTTTTATTATATTTTTGCAAACGAAAATTTTCACAATTCTAACGTTAGAAAAAACAAAAAGAAACAACGATGAAAACAAGCACAATTTCGCAAAAGTAATTATTAACTCCTATCGCTTTTGTGGAATT
>JAGCLI010000067.1 GCA_017647065.1 Bacteroidales bacterium | reverse complement strand
GGATTTATTTCTAAAATTTCTACATTATGAGGAATGTTGGTGTATTTTACTGTTAATTTTTTGTGATTATGTATATCTTGATCGCAAACAACATAGAAATAAAAATTGTTTGGTTTAACATTTTTATAATCTTTAATTGGTAATCTATATTTTACACTTACGCTTGAAGGATATATTTTAACATCTTCATTTAATCCTTTTTTTTCAATGCGAACGGGTATTTCTATAATATTTTCCGTTACTTCTTCTACATCAATCCTTACAGGAATATTCGTTGTTTGAAAATATAATGATTGATGTTGTTGGTTGATTTCCAAAGGTATTAAACTGATATTATCTTTATCTATATTTGATAATGAAAACTCTTTTGTGTAAAGCGTATCTATTTTTTCTAAAATGCGTTGCTCTCCTTCAATTCTTATTTCTTTATAGAAAAATTCAGGTTCTTTTTGCATTCTATAAGAAGGTTTACACTCGAATTTAGTTTTGTTTACAACAGGAACTGTTTTCAAGAATTTCTTTTGCCATCTCAGATGTATTGTATCGGGAATGATAGACATTTTTGCATCTTCCATATTTAATGCTTTGGCAATAGATGCTTTAAAAAGATCTGACGGAAGTTTTGTTTCGCCTTTTGCCATATTGATTGATAAATTACTTATATCAAAGCGAAAAGTCTCTCTTTGGGCTTTAAAACCATTTTTAAATAGAAAATAAAATCCAGTTGCATTTATTCTAACCATTACAACACTATCTTTTGTATTGTAAATATCATCTGGTTTTATTGAGTTTTCAAATTGAATAGGGATTCTAAATTCGTGTTGTCTATAATCGCTAAATGTAATAAATGACCATAAAACAAAACTTAAACAAATACATAAAACTATCGCTCTGAATTTAATGCTTTTCAGAGTTTTAGACATATATTTTACGAATTTGTTTTCTTTCATAAATGGATTATAAAAAAATAAGCGTCCACCAATTTGATTTTATGCGGACGCTTATTTATTGTTTTCGTTCTTATTTTTGTTGATTTACAACAGACATTGCAATAGAAGCTTTTTCCATTTCTATTCTTACATCGTGAGCAACTTCAATAACAACAGTTGTTTCTTTCACATCAACAACTTTTCCGTGCATACCTCCAATTGTTACGATTTGTTGGCCTTTTTGTAAAGAATCTCTAAATTGTTTTTCTTCTTTTTGACGTTTTTGTTGTGGGCGAATCATAAAGAAATAGAAAATTGCTATCATTAACACAATCATAATTATGCTACTCATAGCACCTCCACCTCCTTGCTGTCCTCCAGCCATCATTAAAATGTTCATTAAGTTCATGTTTTTCGTTTTTTTTATTTTATTTTAATTCACTTATTTAATTTATCTAACATCTGCAATGATTTTTAGTTTAGTTTTTGCAGGCGTTGTGTTTGCATTTACAGTTACTTCCTTACTTATTCTCATTCCAGAAGAACCCTCCGAATCATATTTCACCGAAATAGTACCTTTTTCTCCTGGTGCAATTTCGCCTCTCGGATAATCCGCCACCGTACAACCACAACTTGTGTTTACTTCATAAATAACCAAAGGGTATTTTCCCTCATTGGTAAAAATAAAGCTACCTTGCACTACCTCTCCTGCTTCAACTAACTTAAAATCCAATACAGTGCGTTCAAATTTTATTTCAGTCATATTTTCAATAACCGAACTATCTATATTTTTATTGTTATCTGTTTTTGAACAAGAAAGTGTTAGAAATATGTTCAATAACAATAATATTGGTAATATTTTTCTTCTCATTAGATTTCTTCCTCTAATTCTTCTGTTTCTAATTTTCTGATCTTTCCTGCTGCTCTTAAATCTATCAAGAATCTGTCTAATAATCCATTAACAAACAAATTACTTCTCTCGGTTGAAAACTCTTTTGCCATTTCAATATATTCGTTCAAAGTAACTCTAATTGGAATTTCTGGACAATATACTAACTCCACTAAACCTATTTTTATTATAAGCATATCCATAAATGCCATACGTTCTTTATCCCAATTCTCAATGTGTTTGTCAAAAAGAGCATCAAATTCATCAAAGTGAGTTACGCATTTTCTAAATAAATCAATAGCAAAATCTCTTGTTTCTTTTTCATCAAGTCCAAAAGATTTAGTGATTGATTTGCTTGGAGAATCACTTTGTTTAAACTCTTTAAGAAACTTTAAGAACGACAATCCTATATATTGAAAATCACTTTCCCAATATAATTTCAATTCAGCAAGATAATCAAGAAAACTTTCATTTTTTAAAAGATAATTCTTTAAGAGTTGAATTACTACTTTCTTATCATCTTCGTAAGTCACCTCCTCTTTTGCCATATATTCAGCATAAGAGTTTGAAGCTTTGAATTTATTTAAAATCCTTCTCAATAAATCCTTTTGGTCACTCCAATTAATTTTTAGCTTTTCAATAGCTTTTGAAAGTTCAATATTTTCAGCAAGTTGCTTAAATAATTCATTATTAACAAAACGCATATTAGGATTTTTCTCTTCTTCCGTTGGGAAAAATTTACCTTTTGCATCTTCTATTTGATTTTCGGCAATATCTCTAAGTTCCAATAGAGCAGAATAAAGATAAATCTCCAATTCGTAGGTTTCTGAAATACTTTTGATTAAATCCTTTTCTGCAATATCTAAAGAGGAATTTTCAGCTACTTTATAAGCATAGAGTGATTGCAGAACTTTTACTCGTAAGAAATGACGACTTAACATTTAATTAGTTTATTTATTCATTTAACAATTTGCAAAGATAAGAAAAAAACATAACAAACAACGCAATATTCAATAAAAAAGTATTATCTTTGCACTCCACAAAAAACGGAGAGATGCTCGAGTGGTTGAAGAGGCACGCCTGGAAAGTGTGTAAACGTCAAAAGCGTTTCCAGGGTTCGAATCCCTGTCTCTCCGCTTCCATAATTTTTTTCTTTTATTTATTTTTCTAAAACAAAGAAAACAATAATTTTTTCTTTGACTTAAATAGTCTACAATATAGACTCAACCGTCTACGACATAGACGCTACCGTCCACAGTTTAGACGCAATAATAATAAATATATTAATAATTATAATTAAAGAAAAAATTAAAAATAAAAAAGAAATGTTTTTTGAGATAAAAATATTATCTTTGCAGTCTGTAATGAATATTTAAATCATAAAAATTAAAAGAATATGTACAACAAT
>JAGCLI010000066.1 GCA_017647065.1 Bacteroidales bacterium | reverse complement strand
TTTATGATATTTAGTAAATCGTTGTTTGTTAAACAAAAAGTTAAAGCTAAATCTCTCATCATTTCAAATGAAATACTATTATTGTCTTGAAACGAATGGAGTAATGCGTATAAAAATATTTTTGGAGGTACGTTAGTTTTATTTTCATAATTAAATACAAAAGTTCCCTCTTCTGTTTCTCGAATTAAATTTAGTTGGGCAAAGATTGTGTTACTATCTTCAATGTTTGAAATTGATTTGTTGTAGTAATTGTGAATTAAAACATTGATGTCTTTTTTTACAGTATTTTCATTGTAGATGTTTTGGTAGCCTGCATTATCAAAACATAGGTGTTTTATGAAATTTTGTAATTTATTTTTTTCTATTATGTTACGTTGGCTATGGTAGTCTACGAAAGTTGTTTTATATGCTGTTGCGTGATTCGTATTTACTATAAGAAAATGTAATAGATATAAAGAACCGATGTCTTCAAGAAAGGGATCAAAACCATTTTCACTATTAAATAATTTGCGAGCAATATCTTCTAATTCTCCATCTTGATTTAAAAGACCAAAAGCTTTCATATAATATTTGATGGAAGCAACCATATTTTTGCCAACTCCTAAACGAACGACAGCTTCCTCATCATTGAAATTATATTTGTTTACAACAAATTCATAACCTCTTTTTAGCCAATGTAATTTACAAGAAAATGTTTCGTGTCCTGAGAATATTGGTTTTGCCATATAGAAATAAAAAATTAAATTCTAAACTTAAACTATTGGCAAAGTTACAACTTTCTCCTTAAAATACAATTATAAATGTATATAATTTCTATTGAAAATCAACAATCCAACAACCTTCAAAATTTTTCTTTGAAAAAAAGAAAAAAAGCAAAGAAAAAAAAGATTTTTTCTTTGAAAAAATTTCAAAAAACAAAGAAAAATTTTGAGGATATTTTGAAAGGGAAATTACTTTGCAAGCAAATAGCCACAGGCGGTTAGTAATAGCCCAATTATTATGCTGATTGCTACGTAAATGAAGGCATTAAGATAGTTGCCACATTGAATCATTAGAAATGTCTCTTTGGAAAAAGTAGAAAAGGTGGTAAATCCCCCACAAATTCCATAGACAAAGAAAGTAGAAATGAAATTTTGTCCGCTATTTGTTTTGAGTAGGTAGCCACAAAGTAAGCCTATGGCAAAGCAACCAAGAAGATTCACAATCAAAGTCGCCCAAGGAAAAGACGTATTATAGCCTTTTAGCAAGAAAGAAACCAAATACCTTGCACTTCCACCAAGAAAGCTACCTACACCAACAATTAAAATATTCTTTAACAACTCTATCATCAATCAAAAACCTATTTCAACTCCATCAAAATAGGAGTTTTCACAGTTTTTACCTCTGTCATAGGAGTTTCATTTAATTGCTCAAAAATAACAATTTTGTTTTCTCCTTTTTTCAACCAAACGCCCGGAATATAAAGCGTCTGTTGAGGACCAACTTGCCAATAACGACCGATGTTGTGCCCATTTATGAACACAATACCTTTTCCCCAATCGGACATATCAATGAAAGTATCCCCTATT
>JAGCLI010000065.1 GCA_017647065.1 Bacteroidales bacterium | reverse complement strand
GAAGTAGGAGTTCATATTGCAGATGTGAGTTACTATGTAAAACAAGGCGGAGAGATAGATAAACAAGCTTTTGAGAGAGGAACGTCAGTTTATTTAGTAGATAGAACAATCCCGATGCTTCCAGAAAAATTATGCAATGGCGTTTGTTCACTACGACAAGGCGAAGAAAAATTTTGTTTCTCAGTAGTTTTTGAAATGACTCCAAAAGCTGAGATAGTAAATCAATGGATTGGAAAAACCGTTATAGAATCTAATAGACGATTTACCTATCAAGAAGCACAGAAAGTAATAGAAGAACAAGGCGGAGAAATGAGTGAATATATACTTCCTTTGTGGTCGCTTGCCGAAATAATGAGAAATAAACGTTTTAAAGCAGGTGCGATAAATTTTGAAAGCGAAGAAGTAAAGTTTCATTTAGATGAAAAAGCCAAACCAATAGGAGTATATGTCAAAGAATCAAAAGAAGCCAATTGGTTAATAGAAGAATTTATGCTTTTAGCAAATAAGAAAGTTGCAGAGTTTATTGGCAAACAAAAACAAAAGAATAAAGCCAAGACCTTTGTGTATAGAGTGCACGATGAGCCAAATCAAGAAAAATTAAACATATTTAAAGAATTGATTGGAAAGTTTGGCTATACCCTAAACGATAAAAGCCGTAGTTCATTAGCAAAAAGTTTTAATTCCCTTTTTGAAAAGATAAACGGAAAAGGCGAACAAACAATGATAAGTATGATTGCTCTTCGTACAATGAGTAAAGCAATTTACACAACCGATAACATAGGACACTATGGCTTAGGATTTCCATATTATACTCACTTTACCTCACCAATAAGACGCTATCCTGATTTAATGGTTCATAGACTTTTGGAATTATATCTTCAAGACAAACCAAGCGTTAATAAAGAAGTGTTTGAGCAAAGATGCGAACATTGTTCTAATATGGAGAAAAAAGCAACCGAAGCAGAGAGAATGAGCGTTAAGTATAAACAAGCAGAATTTCTTTTAGATAAAATAGGTGGTGTTTTTGAAGGAGTGATTTCAGGAGTAAGCAAATGGGGTATTTATGTCTTATTAGACGAAAGTAAATGTGAGGGATTAGTTCCTATAAAGGCAATTGTTGATGATTTTTATGCCTTAGATGAGGATAATTTCCGCTATGTAGGGAAAAATACTGGTAAGATATATCAATTAGGAATGAAAATAAAAATAAAAATAGAGAAAGTAAATATGATGAAAAAACAAATGGATTTCTCTATTGTAAACGATGAAAAATAAAAATTAAAGATATGAAAATATTATTATTAGGTTCAGGAGCGAGAGAACACGCAATAGCACAAAAAATCGCAGAAAGCAAAAAGATAAGTAAGCTAATAGTTTCACCGGGCAATGTAGGGATTAGTCAAATAGCAGAATGCGTAAATATATCTTCGGATAATGAGGCAATAAAGCAATACATTATAGACAATAATATTGATATGCTTGTTGTAGGTAATGAACAACCTTTGGCAGATGGCATAGCTGATTGCTTGTTTGAAGATGAAAGAACACGCAATCTTATGGTTATAGGACCAAAACAAAAAGGGGCTGCATTAGAGTCAAGTAAAGATTTTGCAAAAGACTTTATGGTAAGACATAATATACCTACTGCAAGATATAAATCTTTTGCAAAAGATGAACTAAATCAAGCAATAGATTTCTTAAAGAGTCTTTCTGCTCCATACGTCTTAAAGGCAGACGGATTAGCAGCAGGAAAAGGTGTTGTAATTAGCGAAACATTAGAAGAAGCAGAAGAAGAATTAAAGCAAATGCTTGAAAATTCTAAATTTGGTAAGGCTTCCGAAAAAGTTGTTATAGAAGAATTTCTTAAAGGTATAGAATGTAGCGTTTTTGTCTTAACTGATGGAAAACATTATTGCGTTTTGCCAGAAGCAAAGGATTATAAAAGAATAGGAGAGGGAGATACAGGGTTGAATACCGGTGGAATGGGAAGTGTTTCTCCTGTAAACTTTGCTTCAAAAGAGTTTTTAGAAAAAGTAGAAAATAAAATAATAAAGCCAACAATAGAAGGATTGCAAAAAGACGCAATAGAATACAAAGGATTTATCTTTATAGGTCTTATGAACGTAGAGGGAGAGCCATACGTTATAGAATACAACGTAAGAATGGGCGACCCGGAAACAGAAAGCGTATTTCCAAGAATAGAATCTGATATTGTAGAAGCGTTTGAACTTGTTGCAAAAGGCAGATTGAATGAATACGAGCTTAAAGTCTCAGAAAAAGTTTGTACAACTGTATTTTTAGTTTCAAAAGGCTATCCAGAAGATTATCAAAAAGGCAAAGTAATGACAGGTTTTGAAAGAGTTGTTGATTGTAATTTGTTTCATGCAGGAACAAAAGCAGGAGAAGGTTCTCAAATTCTAACATCAGGAGGTAGAGTTATCGCTATTTCTTGTTTTGGTTCTACAATGCAAGAGGCTTTGGGTAAGTGTTATGAAAATATTGAAAAGATAGATTTTGAAGGAAAGACATTTAGAAGAGATATTGGTAAGGATTTAATGAATTTGGAGGCGTAAGAATGAAACAATACTTAGATTTATTATCTCATATCTTAGAAAACGGAAACGAAAAGACTGACCGTACAGGTATAGGAACAAAATCTGTTTTTGGTTATCAAATGCGTTTTGATTTACAAAAAGGTTTTCCTTTGCTCACAACAAAGAAACTACATACTCGTTCAATATTTCATGAATTGCTTTGGTTCTTAAAAGGAGATACAAACATAAAATATCTTCACGATAACAAAGTAACAATTTGGGATGAATGGGCAGACGAAAACGGAGACTTAGGTCCTGTTTATGGAAAGCAATGGAGAGCATGGCAAGGTGCTGATGGAAAAATTACAGACCAAATTTCGCAACTTATTCACCAAATAAAAAATACTCCAGATAGCAGAAGAATGCTTGTAAGTGCATGGAATGTTGGAGAAGTTGAACAAATGGCATTGCCTCCTTGTCATATAGTTTTTCAGTTCTATGTAGCAAATGGTAAATTGTCTTGTCAGCTTTATCAAAGAAGCGCAGATGTGTTTTTAGGTGTGCCGTTTAATATAGCATCTTACGCATTGCTTACAGCGATGATTGCACAAGTGTGTGATTTAGAGCCAGGAGAATTTATCCATACTTTGGGAGATGCTCACCTTTATTCAAATCACCTTGACCAAGCAAGACTTCAACTTAGCAGAACGCCATACGAATTGCCTAAATTAGTGCTTAACCCTGATGTAAAGGATATTTTTGATTTCACATACGAAGATATAAAAATAGAAAATTACGTTTCTCACCCACATATTAAAGCGGAGGTTGCAGTATGATAAGTTTAATTGTAGCGATTGCTCAAAACAATGCAATAGGAAAGGACAATGATTTGCTTTGGCATATAAGCGAAGATTTAAAGTATTTTAAAAAAACAACAAATGCAAAAACGGTTTTAATGGGGCGAAAAACTTGGGAAAGTTTGCCTTTTAAACCGTTGAAAAATCGTAGAAATATTGTTGTTTCTTCTCAAAAGGATTATG
>JAGCLI010000064.1 GCA_017647065.1 Bacteroidales bacterium | reverse complement strand
GTAATTACTAACTCCTCCCAACCATACTTAATTTTGAGTGAAGTAGGCAAAAGTGGATTTACTCAAAACGATACAATCCTAATAGATGAAAAAGGTAATTTCTCCAAAAGCATAGAAATGAAAGAACCAACCCTTTATTCACTTGCCTTAGGTAAAGAATACATTATAATATGTCCGACAATAGGGGAGAGAATTACAATAAAAGCCGTAGATAATAACTTTTCGGGAAGCTATACCATAGAGGGCTCGCCCGAATCTGCACAATTAAAAGAGTTAAATAAAGAAAACTACAATGTACGTCTGTTTTTGAAAAGCATGAGCGAAGAATTATCCAAAGCAGATACAGCAAAATTAGATTCTATTCGCACAAGTATAATTGAAAAATATACCTCCACCAAACAATATCAAGAAAAACTTACAACAGACTTTATAACCAACAATTTAGGCTCACTAACAACCCTTATTGCTCTACATCGCACCTTTGACGGCATACCATTATTTGATTATCGTCAAAGTTTAGAAATGCACAAAAAAGTATTACAATCCTTAGAGCAAACCTTGCCTGACAATCAACACACGCTAATTCTTAAAAACTTTATAATAGAAAAAGAAAAAACACTAAGCGACAATGGAGCAACGAAAAAATAAGATATATTTTGCCTCAGATTTTCACTTAGGAAATAGTTCAAGAGAAGAAAATCAAAGAAAAGAAAAATTAATTCTGCGTTGGCTTAATCATATTTCAAAAGACGCAGAAGAAATCTATCTTTTAGGAGATATATTTGACTTTTGGTTTGAATACAAACACGTAGTGCCAAAAGGATATGTAAGATTTCTTGGCACACTTGCTACCCTTGTAGATTCTGGAGTAAGGATACACTTTTTTTGTGGCAATCACGACTTGTGGCTAAGAGACTATTTTCAAGAAGAATTAGGACTTATTGTTCACAAAGAAAAAGAAGTGATTTCCCTTTACGGAAAAAACTTTATGCTTGGGCACGGAGACGGTTTAGACTCAAAGGATAAAAAATATAAATTCATAAATACGATTTTTAAAAATAAGATTTGCATAAAAGCCTTTGCAAGTCTGCATCCTCGTTGGGCAATTGCCTTAGGCGAGAGTTGGAGTAAAAGTAGTAGATCTTCACATTCCGAAAGTGATAAAAACGATTTAGCAGAGAAAGAGCCGATTTATCAGTTTTGTATTAAAACCTTAGAAAAACAAAACATAGATTACTTTGTTTTTGGACATCGTCATTTAGCATGTAGCAAAGAATTAAAAGACTACTCTCGCTATATAAATCTTGGATATTGGGATACCTATGGCTACTATGCAGAATGGGACGGAGAAAACTTGGAATTAAAAAAATTTGATTAAGAAAAAACTATTTTTTAACTTTGCACGCAAAATTTGATTCAAAGAATATATAAATTAAATAAAATTATAGAGATGAAAAACACACCATTTACACAAAAACACATCGAATTAGGAGCAAAAATGGCCGAATTC
>JAGCLI010000063.1 GCA_017647065.1 Bacteroidales bacterium | reverse complement strand
TAGGAGGAATGGTAGGAAACAACTCTTGTGGACTTCATTCCTTAGTTTACGGTTCGGCAAGAGATCATTTATTAGAGGCAAAAGTGATTCTTGCAGATGGAAAACAAGTTTTGTTGAAACAATATAGCGAAGAAGAATTTTCAGCAAAAGCACAGCAAGAGGATTTAGAAGGAAAAATCTATAAATACATAGAATCAACCTACTCAAACGAAGATTTAAAGAAAGAAATCATAGAAAACTTTCCAGAAAAAGAGGTTAGTCGTAGAAATAATGGCTATGCCTTAGATAGTTTGATAGAAAACCCTAATCCAAACCTTGCAAAACTTTTTGCAGGTAGCGAAGGCACGCTCGGTTTTGCCACAGAGTTTAAACTAAACTTAGTTTCGCTTTCTCCAAAGCATAAAGCCGTAATCTGTGTTCACTTTTCGGAGTTAAAAGATAGCTTTACGGGAAATTTAATCGCCCTTCGACACTCTCCTATGGCAGTTGAGTTAATGGATAACAATATAATAGAGGCTGCGTATCGTAATCCTACTCAAAAACAAAATACTTTCTTTATTGAAGATGAGCCAAAAGCAATTCTTATCATAGAGTTTGCAGAAGAAACAGAAGAAAAACTTCAAGCTAAATTGCAAGAAACAATTTCGGATTTTAAAGAAAACTCTTCGGCATACGCTTTTCCTATAATATACAATGAAAAAATAAGCAGAGTTTGGGAGCTTAGAAAAGCAGGTTTAGGACTTTTGACAAATGTTGCAGGAGATTATAAACCTGTTTCTGTTATTGAGGACACAGCAGTCGCTCCAAAACGTTTACCGTCTTATCTTTCGGAGTTTGAAGATGTGCTTTCTTTTTATAATCTTAAATGTGTTTATCACGCACACATAGCAACAGGAGAATTACACCTTCGTCCAATTCTTAATCTTAAAAAGAAAGAAGATGTAGAACGCTTTTATAATCTTAGCAAAGACGTAGCTCTTTTGGTAAAGAAACATCGTGGCTCACTAAGTGGTGAACATGGAGATGGAAGACTAAGAGGCGAGTGGATTCCTTTAATGTATGGAGAGAGAATCTATGGTTTGATGAAAGAGATGAAAAGCATTTGGGACGAGGAAAATGTGTTTAACCGAGGCAAAATAATAGATACTCCAAAGATGAATACGTCTTTGAGATACGAGGGAATAAATCCTAAAAACATAACTACATATTACTCTTTTGAAAATCAAAAAGGGCTTCTTTGTGCAATAGAACAATGCAACGGTTCGGCAGATTGTCGTAAATCCTTGCAAGCAGGAGGCAAGATGTGTCCTACTTTTCAAATCACAAACCAAGAAAGCCAAACACCAAGAGCAAGAGCAAATATTTTAAGAGAAAAACTATCGTTCCCAACCAAAGAAAATCCGTTTAAAGACAAAGAAATAAAACAAATATTGGATGATTGTTTGATGTGTAAGGCTTGCAAAAGCGAATGTCCTTCAAATGTTGATATAACAAAACTAAAAAGCGAATTTCTACAACACTATTACGATGCGACATATTACCCTTTGAATATTCTTTTAATAGGATATTTACCACAAATTCAGAGATGTTTTCGCAATATTCCTTTTGTTTATAATTTTGCTGTAAGAAATTCTCTTACATCTTCTTTGATAAAACAAATTATGGGTTTTGCCTCAGAGAGAGAACTTCCTACAATAGAGAAAATAAACTTTAAAAAACAAATAGAAACTACCTCACCCAAAAAGCAAATAAAGAAAATCTATCTTTTTATTGATGAGTTTTCAGCTTTGCAAGATAGCAGAATTGCTGAAATAGCCATAAAACTTTTCCAAGCCTTAGGCTACGGGGTGGGAATTGCACCGATAAAAGATAGTGGACGTACTTTCATAAGCAAAGGTATGGTAAAACGTGCCAAAAAGCTTGCAAAACAAAACATAGACAAGATTAAAAATATAATAAATAAAGAAAACGTATTGGTAGGCATTGAACCATCAAGTCTTCTTAGTTTTCGCGATGAATATCCTTCGCTTGTAGAGGAAGATATAGAACAGTTAAACTCTAATATCTATCTTTTTGATGAGTTTTTTACCAAAGAAATTGAGCAAAACAATATAAGTGCAGAACAATTTACCGAAAAAGAAGAAAAAATCCTACTTCATGGACATTGTCAGCAAAAGGCTCTTATTGGAAGTGTGTATATGGAAAAAATGCTTTCGCTTCCTAAGAATTATAGTGTTGAGGTAATTCCGAGCGGTTGTTGTGGAATGGCAGGAAGTTATGGATATGAAAAACGACATTACGAAAAAAGCAAACAAATTGCCGATTTACATCTTACAAAAGCAATAAACAAAGCAGAAAAAACAACAATAATTTCTGCTCCGGGAACAAGTTGCAGAGAGCAAATAAAGCATTTTACTCAAAGAAAAGCCCTTCACCCGATTGAAATAATGTATAACGCCTTAAAAACAAAATAAATTATGAATCGTCTTTACCACAAAATGTTAAAGTTTATAGATAGGTTTATGAATAAGAGATATATTCCCTCTTGGATAATATCTTTAATAGATTCTTTCATAATCTTGTTTTCTATAATCATATCAGGAGTATTACTTTCGTTAAAAGAAATTTGGTTTAATTTTCCTTTTGATAACTATTCTCTTCGATTCATAATTATTACATTTCTTAGCATAAACATATTCCTACACCTATTTCGCATAAATAAAAGTGTGATTCGCTATTCTTCATTTAGCGATATGTTACGCATACTTCTTGCAATCTTAATTCCTACAATACTACTTTTAATTGCAAATTCAATTTACAAATTCAACTTCAAAATCGACTATATTCCAAAAGAGTTGATACTTGTCAATGCAGGCGTAAGTTTTATTGGTCTTTTTATGTTCAGAATGTTTGTTCGCTGGCTTTTTGAAAAAGCATATAAATCGGGAATCAATACAGAACTAAACACACAAGTCATAATATTCGGAGCAGGTCGCACAGGCACAGCTACAGCCAAGACCTTAACAAGTGGAACACGTAAATACTACATAAAAGGCTTTATTGATGATGATCCAAACTTACAAGGAAAAACTATTAACGGACAAAAAATCTACGGAAGAGATAAACAAGAATACGTAATAAAGTATAAAGATATTGATCAGTTAATAATAGCAACAAATAGAATAAGC
>JAGCLI010000062.1 GCA_017647065.1 Bacteroidales bacterium | reverse complement strand
GAGGTTAGTGATTCAATCATTTCGGAATTTTCTTCGTCTGATAATTTTGTTCAAGTATATTCAGGTCCATTGCATTTGACAAATGGTTGGACAACCTTTAATTTTCCAGAGATTTTTGAATATTCGGGGCAAAATAATTTGATGGTTGCTGTAATAAGGTCCGATAATCAATATTATTCTGGAAGAAGATTTAAAGTATCAGCCTCAAATTCTTCTTCAATTGTTAGATACAGCGATACGCAAGCCTATAATTTAAGTTCTACTCATGGTTCGGGTTCATTGCAAACAGTAAGGCCGGTAACAAAATTTGGACTTTTCCCTTCGGAAGACTATTGTTATCCTCCAAATGACCTATCGGTATATATTTCTTCACCCTATGCTGCAACAATTAGTTGGGAAGTTGGCGATGAATCATCTTCTACTTTTACCTTAGCATATAAAACCGATTTAGATGATGATTGGACTATTGCAGATGATGAAATACAAGATACATCTTATACATTAACTTCGCTTCTTCCTTATACAAAATATCATATTAAGTTATGGGCGGTTTGTCCTGGAAGCAATAGTTTTCAAAGAGAAACATATTTTATAACACAACCTGATGAAAGTTGTTTTATTTCTTTGACTTATGATGAGGATTTTGATAATTTTGACGATGGAAACAAGTGGCGTTACACTCACTATGGAGAAAATAAATGGCATGTTGGACCTGCGGTAAATAACACTCGCAATTTAGATGGTGATTTCACACAAGGCAATGCTTTATATATAAGTAATGATGGTGGATTGACAAATTCCTACGATAATACATCTACATCTGTTTCGCATTTTTCAACTTTGCTGACTTTATTAGACAGTGTGCATTATGGAATCTCGTTTGATTATAAAATTGTTGGTCAAGGTTATTATGATAATCTTACAGTATCTTTGGCTCCTCTTTATACTGAGTTAAATACCAATAATTCTGATTTTATAGAAATAGCTACAATAAATAATTCCTATAACACTTGGAGAAGATTTGAAGCTGTATTTCCTCAAAATTTAGTTGAAGGAGATTATCAATTGATATTTACTTGGGAAAATAATAATTATACAGGGGAAAACCCTCCGGCAGCAATTGATAATTTGAGAGTACAAGCTTCACTGTGTGCTGTACCAGCAAATTTTGCAGCTACATTAGCAGATGTTGACGGAAATGCAAGTATGACAGTGAATATAACTGATAATGTCAATCAAGCAGCTTCATATATTGTAGAATATAGACTTGCAGGAGAATCAATATGGGATACAATTCAAGAAGCAAATCCGGTGATGGTACCATATTTACCATATTCTTCTACAATAGAATATAGAGTTGTAGCAAATTGTGCTACATCAGGCGTTTCTATGCCGTCAATTATTAAAAAAATATCAACTCCTTGTGGAATAACAGAAAATTTCCCTTATAAAGAATATTTTGAATCTAATGTATTTATTAATACATCAAGTGGTAATACACCAAATTGTTGGAAAACTATTAACGGAGGTGAAGATTATAGTCAATGGAATTATTATTCTCAGAATGGAATTAACGGAAGTGGAAATTTATATTTGCAAATATTAGGTTATGGAGATGAATTAGTTGTTGATGAATGGATTATTTCTCCTACTTTTGCTTTAAATGGAAATCAACGTCTTAATTTTCAATATAAATTAATGTATCAAAATCAGGGAATGTCTAAGCCTAAAATTGATATTTATCTTTATAATACAGATATTGTTGATTATTCTTCACCGCAAGATACAGTGTATTGTGAATATGTTACAACTATTTACGATAGTAATCTTACAGCAACAAAATGGAAGATGGCAGAAATATTATTGAACGATTATGTTGGTAATTATAGGATTGCTATTGTAGTAAGAGAACTTTGTGATAATTTTTCTATTGACAATTTTGTTGTAAGTGATATACCTGATTGTTTTGAAGTTTATGGTCTTGAAGTGAAAGCTTATTCTGGAACTTCCGTTTCTGTGAATTATGAAACAGATAATATATCTGGCTCAGGAGTTGCAATAGCTTATGCAGAAGAGATATTGAATCAGCATTTTGATCCAGAGAGTGCAGATATGGAAATTATATCAGGAGATGAAGAATTGCCATATATTTTAGAAGGATTGGAGCCTGGAAAAACATATATCTTTGCTGCATCACAAACTTGTGGAGGAGAATGGAGCGATACTGTTAAAGCTACATTGCCAAGAGTGTATTCGGTACCGTTTGAATTTGATTTAGATACAGAAGTCTCAACTCCTGAAATGAATTTTACTACAACAAATAATTATAATAATTGGTTTTTGGGTGAAATTTACAATAGTAGTTTTGAAACTGATTCTTTGCCAGGAAGAGCTCTTTATGTAACAAGCGATAATGGTACAAGTGCATCATACATTCCTGGAGATACTAATAATTGTTATGCGTATCTTAATGTAGAGTTTAATTCTGGAGCAGAATATGAACTTTTCTTTGATTGGATTTGTGAGGGTAATGCTAACAATGATTATTTGAAAGTTTATCTTGTGCCGTTTGGTCAATCAATAAGCGAGGAATATGCAATAACAGAGGAATTAAATCTTTCAAGTCAATGGCAAAGAAAGCAAGTTATTCTACCTGCAAATAGATATAATGGAGGTTATCAATTAATTTTTGAATTTTATACAAATGGTTATTTATCTGAATATCGTTTGCCAGCTATTATTGATAATATACGAATAGATGTTAATGAGTGTGCAAGAATTGTAGATTTAGATTTATCGGTTACCGATACAGAAACAGGACCTAATGTAGTTGTAGGCTTGTTAGATGAATTTAATACAAATGCTTCATACGTTTTACGCTACAAAGAATCAAATGAAAGTACATTTACAGAAATCACAGGCTTGACACGTGAGTCATTTCCTTACACATTGTCAAACCAAATAGACTATCAAAGCATTTATCAATTACAAATAGGAGTAATATGTGAGCAAGGAGCAGAGCCTTATTTTAATGAAGAGATTTTTTCAATAATGACTCCTTGTATAGTATTGCAAACTCCATGGGAAATGGATTTTGAAGAAAATATATTAGAAGAACAATATTGCTGGGAGCGTTATAATGGATTTATAGCTGTGAATGACACTACATATACCTCTACATTAAATCCTAATTCTTCTTGGGCGATAGAAGAAGTTACGCTTAATGGAATTAATTCAAGTAGATTAAATGTTAATCTAAGAGGTTTAGAAACAAAAGATTGGGTTGTAACTCCTACTATCAATTTAGGCGATGGCTCAACTGTAAAACAACTTGTTTTTGATCTTGCATTAAGAGCCTCAAATCAAGATGTTTCAAGTCAATGTGGCAATGACGATAGGTTTGTTGTTATGTTATCAACTGATAATGGAGAAAGTTGGGATATTCATAATGCAATTGTATTCAAAAATAATGATGAAGATACATTACACAATCTTTCATCAATTACAAATCAAGCATTTCCGTTTAGTTGGAAACGTTTAGATGAAAATAATCAAGCTTTATCAGGTTTAGTCAAGATAGCATTTTACGTAGAAAGTACAATTGCTAATACTGATAATATATTGTGTATAGATAATCTTTCTGTTGAGGATTGGAACGAATGTCAAACTCCGCATAATCCATACGTTTTAGCAGAAAACGTAAGTAGTAGTTCTGCAATTGTTGATTTTACAACTATTGATGATAATGTTGAATATTTTGAATATGTAGTTGTGGCAGGGGAATGTGATAATTTTGATACACTTCAAACAATGACCTCTTCGGAAACAAGTATTGAATTGCAAAATTTAGAAGAAGAGACTTTCTATACATTTGCCGTAAGAAGTATTTGTGGAGAAAATATAGCTTCTTCTTGGATTTCCACAACCTTTACAACACTTGTTGAACCAAAGCAAATACCTTTTGTAACAACATTTAGTGATAATGTCTCATGGTATTATTCTACAAATGGGGTTAATGCAAATTCTTGGAGTATTGGTAGTGCGACATCAGCAGATTCAAATGGTATGGCAGCATATCTATCAACCGATGAAGGAATAAGCTATGATGCAGAAATAACTCAAAATTCTACAATAGCATATCTATGGCAAGATTTGTCCTTTGGTGAAACAGAAAATAATTTTGAACTTTCTTTTGATTGGAAATGTATAGGAAGAGTAGGAAGTCCACAAGTTTATGGAGCGATAAATGTTTATCTTGTGGATATTGCTCCATTGTCAATAGTCGAACTGCCTTCTAATCCTATTATTACATTGCATTCTTCTGAACAATGGCAATCGGAAAGAATATATCTTGGAAATATAATAGGAGATAAACGTTTAGTTTTTGCAACATACGGATATACAACAGAAAATGAAGCATTGACTCCTGCTGCTATTGATAATGTAGGAATAATTGTTTCGCCTTGCTCTCTTATTGAAGAATTATCTGTGTTAAATATAGGAACAAATTCAATGGATTTAGTATGGGAAGAAACAGGAGCAGATAGTTATGTTGTTTATTATAGAGATGAATATTCTGCTGAGTATTTAACGATGACAACTACAAATAATTTTGCAACACTTTCTAATATTGGAGCCTCAACACGCTATTTTATTAAAGTAAAAGGTGTGTGTGGAGAATCTGAATCTATTATTTCTGAGGAAATTTCACAAATTACTCTATCGGAAATAGCAACTTTACCTTATTCTTGTGATTTTGAAAGTGCAGGTGCTAATGGTTGGGTAATCAAAAATGGAAATTGTGAAAATAAATGGTGGGTTGGAGATATAAATCATAATTCAAATAAAGCTTTGTTTGTAACGGGTGATAATGGATTGACAAATAATATTAATTTTTCAAATCCATCTGTTGTAATAGCAGAGAAACACTTCCAATTAGGACAAAGTGATTCAATTAGAATAAGCTTTGATGTGAAGTTGCCAGAGAATAATAATTATAACTATTTGAAAGTGTTTTTTGTTCCAGAGAATGTTGAATTTGAATCTTCATTTTTAGCCTATGGCTTTTCGTCTATTGGTTATTCAGACGGAGTTTTAATTTGCAATTCACAAAGTGAGAATAGTTATATAATAAATAATATTATTAATACGCAGAATATGAGTATAACTATTCCTACTCCTTATAATGAAATAAGAAAACTTGTATTTGTTTGGGTGAATAATTATAATAATGTCAGTGCTCAGGGGGCTATAATTGATAATGTGATTGTTGAAGAAATAGGAGATATTATTACTTGTACAAAACCTGTTGGTAATTCAATAATTGCAAATAATGTCTTACAAACTACTGCTACTATTTCTTGGCAAGATAATAACCCTACTCATAATGCTTGGAATGTTTATTACAAATCAGAGAATGAAACAAACTATAATTTTGTTACAGTAACAAATCAAACCTCAGTTACATTAACAGAGCTTAGTTTATATACATTTTATTATGTTTATGTAAGAACTAATTGTGGAGAAGAGGAGTCTTATTCTACCGATACAATAAGATTCCAAACTCATTGTGAAGGTGTTGAGGAATTTCCTTACTTTGTAGGTTTTGAAGATCAAGATTTGTCGTGTTGGGTTATAGAAGGGAATAGAGGAAACGATTGGACAACAATATCTTCTTCTGAATCAAATGCTCAAATACCTATTGCATACGAAGGAAATCAAATGTTATGTTTTGAAGCAGAAGACGGCAATAATTCAATCGTAGCTTCTCCTATTTTTAACCTTAGTGAACTTGAACAACCTTATGTAAAATTTAGGTATTATATAAGTTTGAATGCAGATTATGGAGATAAACTTTCTCTTTATTATAGAGAAAATCAAAGTTCAGAATGGATAAATTTAAAGAATTATACTACCCCAACAATGGATTGGATATTAGATTCATTATCTTTGCCAAATCCTACATCAAGTTATCAAATTGCTTTCAAAGTATTAGGAGATTATCCGTTAGCAGTTAGTCTTGATGCTCTAAGTGTTTATGATTTAGGAAGTATTGGTGATGGTGCTTTGTCAGATGTTGAAAATGCAAATGAATTGCAAGCAACAATATTCCCTAATCCTGCAAATAATCAAGCAATCTTAAAAGTTGAAGGATTAAGTCAAGATGCAAAAATATTAATTTGTGATATGCAAGGAAGAATTGTAGAAAAAGGGGAAATGAAGTGCAATGAAAAAGAGTATAAATTAGAACTTGAAAAATTTGCAAGTGGAGTTTACTACATAAGAATAGTAACCGACAAAGCCGTAAGCACACAAAAATTGATAGTTGAATAACATTTAACAATCAATAAACTCAAAAGAGCGACTCAAACAAAAGAGTCGCTCTTTTTTTTCTTTGATTTAGAAAAATATTTCTTTGTTTTATTTAATTTTTTCTTTGATTTATTTTAATAAAACAAAGAAATATTTTATAGTATTGTTGTTAGAATTTTGTGAGACTTTATTGGTTGGTGGTTTGTGATGTGAATGCTGTAAAATATAATTAAAGCGTCTAACAATAGATTGCGTTCTATTTTATTTTTACAGATTCTTTGATGTTTTTTTTCTTTGCAATTAGAGATTAAACTATGTAATTGGAAAGATAATTCTGCATTAAAGTTTTCTGCTTCTACATTTTCGGAAAATAATCCTAAACTTGGATTAAATGAAACGGCGGTTGAAGAATAGTTATCCATTGGGGCTAAGCCTAAATGCTCTGCAAATTGAATCATAAAGTAAAGATGAAATTCTGCAAGGTCTTCATCTTTTGAGTTTTTTAAAAGGTGTATTTGATTGAATAGATAATCAAATAGTTCTTTGTTTGGGTTTGCTTCCTTGAGTGAAAGGTGTATTACTTCGGCAATAAAGAAAGTGATGGTGTTTTTTATAATGCTGAATCTTAAATCTTGATTCTCTAAAACCAAAGTAGAATTTTTTATTGTGTCTAATTGGGATTTTAAACTATTGTAGGCTTCAAACTCAATTATGTTTAAGGGTTGGAAGTGTGAAGTTGGGGTAGGAGTGTTTTTTTTCTTGGCTGAGCGAACGATATAAGACTTTAAGCCAAATTCTTCTGTGTATAATTTACAAATTATGTTCGATTCGGAGTAGGGAATTGAACTAAGTACAATGGCTTTTGAGCAATAAGTTGGCATTTTCTTTATCTTATGATAAGCACTTTACCGCTTGCTGTTTTCTTTCCTTCCTCTGCTGAGGAGAATATTAAATAAACTCCCGATGCAACGTCTTCTCCGTTGAAGTTTTTGCCGTCCCAAACTGCTTGTCCTCCTATTGATTTAATGTGAGCAACGCTATTGCCCGATATGTCTGTGATTCTTACGTCTGAATCGCTAACAAATCCTTTTATTGCTATTGTTCCGCTGTGGTGAGGACGAAGTGGATTTGGGTAAGCAATGAGTTTTCCGGTTTCTTCTGCACCTTTTATCGATTCAGCTTTGTATGAGATTAGTCCTCTATCGGTTCCAATAAATACTTCGCCTGTTGTGCCATTTTGTGCCATGCTTATGATACGGTTAGAAATGAGTGGGCTATTTTCTGCTGTGAAATGATAAATTTGTTCCCCTCCTGTTGAGGATAAAACATAGATTCCGTTTCTTTCTGTACCGACCCATTTTCTGTTTCCTCCGTCAATCATTATGCAAGTGATGTTTTCAAAGTTTAAAAGATATTGTGCAATTCCGTTTTCTTGATAAATTATGTTGTTGCATTCGGTATTTGAGTGTAAACCATCGCTTGTTTCAAATACATTCTCTATTCCGTATGCCACTTTTATGCCTTTGTCTGTTCCAATCCATATTTCTCCGTCCATATCTTGCACTACGCAATTTACCTTTGTACTTTCGTCTAAGGCTCCTTTATTTGGGTCAAGCAAAATCTTTTCTCCATCGTTGTTTAGCACTAATATTTTGTTGTTACTTGTCCAAAGTAATTTGTAATGATAGAACTTATCCAAGCACATTCCTAAGATTTCGTTCTCGCCTACAAAGGAATAAGTTTCAAATCCACCCCATTCATTGTGATAGTTTAGATAACAGAATCCGTTTTCTACCATTGAATTTGCTATTAGTAAGTTTCCCGATGCATCATATTGCACTGAGGCAATTCGGTAGCAGTAAGGGTGTCGTTGAATTACGCTATCTGTGTTTGAAGAGTTATATACGTTAATTATTTTATTATCTTTGATTTCTATTACCCCATTCCACCAAGATGAGGCCATAAGATGAGAAGGATTATTTGGGTCTATTGTAACGTTAAGTAAGTCTTTGATTGTGTCTTGTCCTTCAACTTCTGAAAGAGATTGCCACCACCAACCGTCAAATGTGTAAATGTCAGAGGTCAATCCGTGAGGTGCGTTTTGAATTGTTTTTCCGCCAGGAGCAATGTATATCTTTCCGTCTTCCGATGCAGTAATAGAATATATATGATTGCTTTTTGGACCATCAGGGAAGTGTTCGCTTTTATTATGTGTACCGTTTCTATAATCTTTTAAACGAATAAGTCCTTTTGTTTGATGAGCAAGCCAAAGATCTTGTGAATCTATTATTGCATCATTAACATCTAAATGAATGCCATGCACAGGATTCCATTCATCACTAAGGTGATAAATTTCTCCTCCATTAACTAAATTATTTACATCATAGATATTTAAACTTCTATAAGCGATTTTGATTAGTTTTCCTTCGCTTAGTCTTAGGCTTTTTATGTATTCGTTTTCAAATATCTTATTCCATTCTTCTCCATCAAAGGTAAATGCATCGCAAAAGGTTGTTTGTGCAATTGGAAGCGTGATTAGGATTTTTCCATTACCAAGAGAAAGTAAGTTTGTAATTTCTAAATTGTCTTTTCCTTGGTTTGCTATGTTTTGAACCTTTTTCCAAGTTTGACTTGCAGCAAGTGCAGTGCTGTTTTTAGGAGCATATAAAAGTCCATTAACGGTTGCAGCAAATATTGATGTGTCATTTATAGTTACTGCATTGACTTCTATCTTTGAACTATTTTCTCCAACATAATAGGTGTCGTAAATTTCTTTTCTTTTAAGGTCTAAAACCACAATGCCAAAGCCACAAGAAAGATATGCTTTTGAATCGTTGAAGTAAATAGAGTTTATTTCCTTGCTTCCTTCAATACTTCTAATTCTAATATCAGAAATATTGTAAACCTTACCTTCTTGTACAATATCAATATTTGAATTTTCGTATGTGATTATTGTTGTTTTTGTTACGGAATCATAGGAAGTTAAAATAACTCCTGCATCTGATAATCCATTTACTTTGGAAAATCTTTCGCATTCATTTGTTAATGGATTATAATAAAAGAGAGAGGACTCAGAACCTACTAATATTGTATTATCTGTTTTGTTTAACGAATTTGTTGAATAATAAGAAAGGTGATCTCTCCATTGTCCTAAGACAGAATTACTATATTGAGCTTTTATATTTAAAAGACAACTTAAAAATATAAAAAATAAGAAGAATCTGTGTTTTATCATTTTTATTTTATTGTTTATATTTTTAGAAAACGACAGATTCTTCCTTATTATTATATTGTGAATTATTTTATTAACTTACGGCTTCTTTCAATCTTTCTGCATTTTCAGCAAGTTGAAGTGCGTCTAACACATCTTGAATGTCTCCGTCCATAAATACAGGTAAGTTATACATTGTCCAATTTATGCGATGGTCGGTTACTCTCGATTGAGGATAATTGTAAGTTCTAATTTTAGCTGAACGGTCTCCTGTAGAAACCATAGTTTTTCT
>JAGCLI010000061.1 GCA_017647065.1 Bacteroidales bacterium | reverse complement strand
GGGTGTTCCAACGCTATCATGGCATATCCTATGACAAAGATAGCAATCATCAGTCCGAAATACATGATACTTGTTTTTTAATTAATAATTTATTTGATTTTTTGGGTTTATTATTTTCTGCGTTGTTGTTGTTTTTTTCTTTCTTCCAATATTGCTTGGTTTTGTTTTTCTAAGGCTTCTATTCTTTGTTGCCATTTTGATTTCTTTAATGGCTTTTTAGCATTTGCTTCTAAGCGTTGCAATACTTTTTTCTCATCAATTGTTTTTCTGATTATAAACATTTGCAAGAATGTAAAGCACAATGAAATGAAGTAATAGTAGTTCAAGGCTGCCGAGAAGCTGTTAAAGATAAACAACATCATAATTGGCATAAAATACATCATAAATTTCATTCCAGGCATTGTTTGTGTTTGTGCTTGTTGTTTCATTGATATGTGAGTATATATCAATTGTGCTGCTGTCATAAGCAAACAGAACAAAGAAATGTGATTTCCATAGAATGGTATGTTAAATGGTAGGTTTAATATTGAGTCATAAGTTGAAAGGTCATCTGCCCAAAGGAATGATTGTTGTCTTAACTCAATTGAAGCAGGGAAGAAACGGAACATAGCAACCAAAATAGGGAATTGAATCAACATTGGCAAACAACCTGCCATTGGTTTAATACCTGCTCTCTTATAAAGATTCATCACAGCTTGTTGTTTTTGCATTGCTTGTTCTTGTTTAGGATATTTTTCGTTGATTTTTTGAACCTCAGGTGCAATAACTTTCATTTTTGCAGAAGATGCAAATTGTTTATATGCCAATGGGAACAAAACAAGTTTTACAAGAATTGTAAGAATCAAGATAATCAATCCCATACTCCAACCAAAACTTTGTAAGAAGTCAAATACAGGAATAATTACGAAACGATTTATCCATTGAAGTAAGAAAAATCCCCAACCAAGTGGTATTATTTCTTCCATTTGTAAGTCATAGTCGCTAATTACTGCATATTTGTTTGGTCCAAAGAAGAATTCCATATCGTATTCGAAGTGATTTTTTTCTTCATCAAATGGAATGCTTATGTTAGAAGACATTGTACGAAGGTAATTGTCTTTTTCGCCTTTGTCAGTCGAAGTTTGCATTGTGCTTGATATGAATCCTTCGCCAGTATTTGAAATTAGAGCAGTAGAGAAGAATTGTTGCTTATAAGAAATCCACTTAATAGGAACTGCACTCTCTTCTTTCTTATCATCAACTCCATTTTCCTTTAAATATTCTACTTCATCTTTTAATAGATAGTAAATAGATGTGCTTTTATTTTCAACACTTCCGTCTTTTTCTTTTATTCTTAATTTAGAGTTCCAAACAAATTCTAAATAACTATCATCTGTTAATACATTATTTAAGTTATGTGCTATAATGTCAAAGCCAACTCTATAATCATTTCCTTTTAATGTGTAACGATATTCAAGATATGAAACGTCTTTTGCAAGAGAGTCTAATTGATTTGCATAGATTCGCATGCTTACAACTACGCTATCTTCTCCGCTTACTTTGATTGGTGTGTTTTCTTTGTAGGTTTTGTTATTTACAAACACTTCAAAATTCAAGTCCTTAGTTTGTAATAATTTTGAACCTAAGGATAGGTTTAATCCATAGTCGTTTCCGTCTTTTGTAAAGAAGCGTACGCTATCTTGATAATAGGTTTTGTATTCTGCAAGATAGACTTGGTCGATTTTTCCACCTAATGTGTTAAAGTCTATGCGTAGTAAATCGTTTTCTACAAACAAATGTCTTTCTGGGTTTAGGGCTGCTTGCGAGAAAGCTCCGAAATAATCCTCTAATGCTTTTTGTGCTTCAACGGCAGTTGAATCTCCTGACTTTGCAACTGCTATTGTTTGACGTAATTCTTCTTGTTTTGTTAATGTATTAGGTGTTGCTTTTTCTGCTTTTTCACTTGCTCTTTTTTGTACTGCTAAAACCGAATCTTGTTTTCTCTTTATTTCGGCTTTTTCTTCCTCTGAGGGTTGTATCATATACATCCACGCAGTCATTACAGCGAAAATCAACACTAATCCAATAATCGTTTTTTTATCCATTGCGTTTTGTTTTATTTATTCTAAATAATACTCGTTTAATTTACGAAAACAAAGTCGCAAAAGTACTAAAAAAAAGATTGAAACAAGAATTTTTTGAGGTTTATTTTATTTTTTTTACAAAAATCTTCTTTTTACTCATTATCATCATTAGCAAACTCCTTCCTAATAAGTAGGTTAGGAATGCAAGCCAAAGAGCATTGTTGCCCATTATAGGAGTTAAAGAAAAATATATTAAGAAAAATGCAGCGGTTGAAATAAAGATTGCATTTCGCATTATGACTGACTCGGTTAAGCCAATGAGTATGCCATCGTAAAGAAAGGCTATAAAGCCCGTAACGGGAATTAAAAGTATCCAAAACAAATAATTCTTCGCAAAAGAAATAACGTCTTGATTGTCGGTAAAGATTCCAAGAATGTTTTGTCCAAAGAGTGAATATATGATAATAAAGAGTATGGAAACAACTCCTCCCCATAGAAGAAATCGTTTTACAAAGGCTTGTAAAAGGGGGTAATTGTTCTCGCCTTTTGCTTTTCCACACAAAGACTCTGCTGCGTAGGCAAATCCGTCCATAAAGTAAGAAAACAAAGTAAAGAATTGCATTAAGAGTGTGTTCATTGCAAGGGTTGGATATGGCATTTTGGTTGAGGCTATGGTGAAATAACTTGTTACTATTATCAAACAAAGTGTGCGAAGAAATATATCGGAATTTATTTTAAAGAATTTTTTCATTTTTTCTAAGGATAATGCTTTTTTTACATTGAAATATTTTGAAATTTCTTTGTATTTTTTTCGCAATATCAAAAGGGTGGTAATCAATCCTCCGTATTGTGCTATTACTGTGCCTAAGGCTACTCCTTTTATCGACATATCGAAATAGAAAACCAAGACAAAGCTAAATATTATGTTGAGAAGGTTGATTATTATTGAAATCCACATAGGGTTTTTAGAGTCTTGCATTCCTATAAGCCAACCTTTTAAGGCATACATGCCGAGTGTGGCTGGTGCTGCCCATATTCTGATTGAGAAGTAACTAAGTGCTAAGGCTCCAACTGAGTTTTTGTCCTCGATTAGCATCATTGACAAAATCCCTATTGGCTTTTGAAAAATTATTAAAACGAGTGCTGCTACTATTGCTATGAAACAAGCTCTAAGGAGTATGTTTGCTTGTTCTTCTTTGTCTTTTGCTCCGTAGGCTTGTGCGGTAAATCCGCTTGTTCCCATTCTTAGAAATCCAAAGTTCCAATAAATGATATTGAAAATCATGGTTCCTACTGCTATTGCTCCTATATAATCTACGCCATCGCCATTGTTTAAATGTCCTACAATAGCTGTATCAACCATTCCTAATACAGGAACGGTGATATTGGTAATTATATTGGGAATGGCTAAGCGTAGGATTTGTTTGTTCATTTACTTTTTCTTGGAAATCATTGTTGTGTAGTACTTATAGTGCCATACGATGTGTATAACGGCAATAAGTGTCATTGCTATTCCAAATTCTACGTGCCATT
>JAGCLI010000060.1 GCA_017647065.1 Bacteroidales bacterium | reverse complement strand
TAATGAAGCACCTGCAGCATACATTTCAAATGACGGAGAATCTTATGCAGCAACATTATCTTCTTCACAAACAATTTCTCACCTATGGAAAGACTTTGACTTCGGTGAAACTGAAGACGAATTTGAACTTACATTTGATTGGAAAGTAACAGGTCGTCAAGAAGGAACTAGTGTTTACGGAGGTATAGCAGCATATTTAGTAGATGTAGCTCCTCTTGCAACAGGTTTATTAAACTCTGCTAATATGATAGCAGTAGTAACAGGTTCTGATGAATGGCAAACAGAAAGAGTATTCCTTGGAAATGTTACAGGAGAAAAACGTTTGGTATTCACAGCACTTGGTTATACAGTAGATGCAGAATTAGCAACACCTGCTGCAATTGACAATGTTTCATTATCAGTATCATCTTGTTCTCAAGTTCAAGGCGTAACTGCTGAAAATATAACAACATCTACAATAGACGTTGCTTGGACAGAAACAGGAGCAGATAGCTACATTATTACTTATAGAGCAGAAGGCTCAGAAGAAGAATTAACAGAAACAGTAACTTCTTCTCCATTCACACTTGAAGAACTTACATCTGCAACAAGATACATAATTACAGTAACTGCAGTTTGTGGTTCAGAGCAAGCAGTTGCATCTAATGCAATAGCAGCAACAACACTTCAAGAACCTGTTGAAATACCTTATACTTGTGACTTCGAAGAAGCAGGTGCTAATGGTTGGTTATTAAGAAATGGTTCTTGTACAAATAAATGGTATGTTGGAACAAGAACAGGTGGAACAAGTGGAGAATTATTTATTTCATCTAACGGTGGAACATCAGCAACCTATACAAGTTCTGGAGGAGTTGTTGTAGCAGAAAAACTATTCCAATTAGGAGCAACAGACTCGATAAGAATCAGTTTTGATGTAACAGTTTCTGGAGAATCTTGCTGTGACTATTTGAAAGTATTCTTTGTTGACCCTACTGTTGCAATTGACCCTACAACAAATTACTCTACTATTGATTATGCTTCAAGTTCTTATACAACAGGAACAATAGGTGGAGCAAAAATCAATCAACAAAGTGGAACAGTTCACAAAGATATAACAATAGAAAATGCTGCCCCTAACGGATTACAAAAACTTGTATTCTTGTGGAGAAATGACGGAAGCTTACAATATGATCCACCTGCAATAATTGACAACGTATCAGTTGAAGGAGCGGGAGAAGAAATCACTTGTGCAAAACCTACAGCAGTTGTTGCCTCAGCAATAACAAGTACATCTGCAACAATTTCTTGGACAGACAATGATGAATCACACTCTGCATGGAATGTATATTACAAAGCAGCAGGCGAAGAAGAATATACTATGGTTTCTGCAAGTGAAACATCTATTGAATTAACAGACCTTTCAGTCGCAACAACATATTCTGTTTATGTAACAACAGATTGTGGAGACGAAGAATCAAACCCTACAACTGCAATTTCATTCGTTACACTTTGTGATGTTATTACAGAATATCCTTATGTACAAAACTTTGAAGGAGTATCTTTAGGAGCAACACCTATTTGTTGGTCAGTAGAAGCAATTCAAGGAACGACTGGTCTTTATGATAATGCTTGGGCTGTAATAGATGAATATGAATTAGGTGTTATTACATTTATTTCAGGAGATGCAATTTGGCATACTTATGAGCCAGGTGTATCTGGAAGATTGATTACTCCAATGTTCGACCTTACTTCATTAACAAATCCTTACGTTAAATTTGATTATGCAAAACTATCTTGGTCAGGAATAGCAGAAAGTTTAACTGTTAGTTACAGAGCAAGTGCAGACGAAGCTTGGACAGAATTAGCAACAATGAACGGAACTACTGATCAATGGGTATTAGACTCTATTGCATTGCCTAACCCAAGTGAAACATATCAAATAGCATTTGTTTCAGCAGGTGTTGACGGATACGGAGTTCTTGTTGATAACTTTACAGTTTACGATGCAGAAGAAGGAGAAGGCGGAGAAGATCCAGATCCTGAACCAGAACCAGAACCATGTGATGCACCAACAGCTCTTGCAGCAAGCAATATCACAGAAACAACTGCTGATATTACATGGAACGGTACAGCATCAACATACGAATTTAAGTTAAACTCAGGTGCAGCAGAAACACTTACAACAACAAGTAAGTCATTAACAGGCCTAACAGCAAATACAGCTTACACAGTAGAAGTAAGAGCAATATGCGAAGACCAACAATCAGCATGGGTAACAACAACCTTCACAACACTTGCAGAACAAGGCGGAGAAGATCCTGATCCAGAAATAGTAGCACCAGTAGTTGCAACAACAGCAGCAACATCAATCACACACGAAAGTGCAACATTGAATGGAACAATCACCGTAGGTAGCGAAACAATCACAGCACAAGGATTTAAATACAAAGCACAAAGTGCATCAACATGGACAACCGTATCAGCAACTGGCACAACAATTTCAGCAGTAGTGAACGGCCTAACAGCACAAACAGCATACGTATTCAAAGCCTTTGCAACCACAGCAAGCGGTACAGTAGAAGGAGCAGAAATGACCTTTACAACAAGTGCAGCACCAATAGTAGCCCCAGTAGTTGTTACATCAGCAGCCACAGGCGTAGATCACCAAAGTGCAATCTTGAACGGAACAATCACAGCAGGCAGTGAAACAATCACAGCCCAAGGATTCCAATACAAAGCACAAAGTGCAACAACATGGAGCGAAGTATCAGCAACAGGTACAACAATCTCAGCAGTAGTGAACGGCTTAACAGAACAAACAACCTACATATTCAAAGCCTATGCAACCACAGCAAGCGGCACAGTAGAAGGAAACGAAATGACTTTCACAACCACAGCAGCCCCAGTTGTAGTAGTATTAGGAGAAGTAACAACAACACCAGCAACTAACGTAGGCAACACAAGTGCAACCCTAAACGGAGCCTTAGTAAGTGCAGGTGAATCAGAAAACTTCACAGTAGGCTTTGCCTTAGCAACAGTTGCCGACTTCACACTTGAAGACAACAATGTTCAAAACATCACAGCAACATTAAATGCTAACACATTCAGCCAAGCAGTCAATGACTTAGTAGAAGGACAAACATACTTCTATCGTGCATACATCACAAACGAAGCAGGTACAGCCTACGGAACAGTAGAAACCTTCACTTTATCAGGCTTGAATGACGCAATAGCAGGCATGTTACAAGCAACAATCTATCCAAACCCAGCGACAGACAACGCAACATTAGAAATCAACGGATTGAACCAAGAAGCAAAAGTAGTAGTTAGCGACTTACAAGGAAGAATCCTAAGTCAAGACAACATCAAAGCAGGCACAACCCGTTACACATTAAACGTTAGCAATATGTCAAGCGGAGTTTACTACATTAGAATCATAACAGACAATGTAGTTAGTACACAAAAATTGATAGTTGAATAACATTTAACAAATCAATAACTCAAAAGAGCGACTCAAACAAAAGAGTCGCTCTTTTTTTTCTTTGTTTTAGAAAAATATTTCTTTCATTTAAAAATTTATTTCTTTGTTTTTTTAAATTTTTTCTTTGATTTTTTTCTCTTTTTAAGAATTGTTTTTATCTTTGATGCTCAAATATATTTCTAACCAAAAATTCAAAGATATGAAAAGGTTATTTTTTCTTTTGTTGCTTTTGTTTGCAACTCAAATTTCGGCTCAAACAGATTTTTTTGTTATAGGAGATAGCAATACAAGTCAAATAATAACAACAGCACCTCTTGTTTGTGATAATAAATATTCTTATACCCAAAGTCTATATAAGTCAAATGAACTAATGGTTGGTGAAATTACAAGTATAAGTTACTATCATGTTGGAGGGTGGTTTAATTCTGGTGTGGTAAAAGTCTATTTAAAAGAAACAACTCAGTCTTCGCTTAGCTCTTTTGTTTCGCTTCAAAATTCTATAGAGGTGTTTTCCGATACGGTTATTTTGAGTAATGGGTGGATAACCTTTGATTTTTATACGCCTTATGAATATTCGGGGAATAATAATTTGGTTATAACAATGATAAAGGAAGGCTTTACAACTCAAAGCAATCACTTCTTTAAAACAAGAAATGCAAACTCATCTACAAGGTGTGCGGCAAATCACGCAACTCCTTATAATATAAATTCTAATCCTAGTTATAGTCAGATACTTAATGAAACTCCAATAGTAAAGGTTGGAATAATTCCAGATGAAGAACATTGTTATCAGCCATTCAATCTTAGAGTAGATAGTGTTAGCTCAGATTTAGCAATAATTTCTTGGGATAATTTTTGGCAAGAAGGAAGTTTTGTAGGTATTGCTTGTAAAAAAGATACAGAAAGCCAATGGACAATAATACAAGAGGGAGTTACTGGTACAACTTATACAATAACAGGACTTGAATCGCATTCTAATTATCAAATTAAACTATGGACGATTTGTCCTTTTTCGGAAAGTAACAATCAAATAGTGTCTTTAACAACCCTTACGCACCCTGATGATTGCATAACTTTACCTTATTACAATGATTTTGATGATTTAGAAGATTTATCAAAGTGGAAATTTACTAATTTTGGGGAAAATCAATGGCATGTAGGTCCTTTGGGAAATAATACACGAGATGAACAAGGGCATATAACACAAGGCAATGGTATTTTTATAAGTAATGATGATGGAGAAACAAATTATTATGATAATACTTCATCATCTGTTTCCCATTTTTCAACATACATAGAAATATTAGATAGTTTGCATTATGGACTTTCCTTTGATTACAAAGTGGTAGGAGATGTTTTTAACGATTATATGAAAGTGTCCTTAATTCCAGCCAATGCGAATTTGTCAAACAGCGTTCCTTCAAGCATAACCTTAGCACAAGTTGTAAATAATACAGGAGTTTGGAGTCGATTTACAACAGAGTTATCACAAAGCATTGCTCCGGGTTATTATCAATTAGTTTTTACTTGGGTAAACGATCACTGCGATGGGGAGAATCCTCCAATTGCTATTGATAACATAGAAATAACTCATACAAATTGCGAAAAAATAAGCGGTACACAAGAAACGATGTTAGATGTTAATGGAAGCATATTTATGTCCTTAAATATAATAGATATGCTTAACGAATCTGCTTCATATACCGTTGAATATAAACTACTAAACGAAACACAATGGTCTTATATGCAAGGAACCAACCCTCTAACTATTCCTTACTTACCATATTCCTCTGTTGTGCAATATAGAGTCTATGCAAATTGTGATATAGACAATACTTCAATGCCTTCAAATTTCTATTTAACTCAAATACCTTGCGGAATAATAGATTCACTTGCTTATTTAGAAAATTTTGACTACAATCTTTATACCTTAAATAGTATTAGTATTCCTCATTGTTGGCACTCGATAAATCGAGGCAATACCTCTATAAAGTGGTCCTTACAAGACTATACGGGAGTCAATGGCTCAAACGCATTATCCTATAATGGAAATCCAAATGATAATCAAACAGAAATTAGCGATTGGATTATATCGCCTATTTTTGCTCTAAACGGAAATCAACGCATTAACTTTGTTCAAAAACTCTCTTCAAACTCACAATTAACTCATTTTCCAAAAATAGATGTCTATGTTTTGAATACAGATTTGATGGATTACGCCTCAGAAGAAGATACTTCGTATTTTGATTATCTAACAACAATTCACGATTCTAATCTTGAAACAGTTAATTTCAAGACTGCCGAAATATTATTGAATGATTATGTTGGTTCTTATCGCATTGCATTTGTGATAAATGAGCCAAATCCATCATTTGTTATAGATAATTTTAAGGTAAGTGATATTCCCGATTGTTTGGAAGTAAACGATGTGCAAATTTATCCTTATTCTTCCGATGCAGTTTTAATATCTTATACAAATAATAATATAACCTCAGAGGGTGTTGTAGTGGCTTATGCCGAAGAAATGCCAAATCAAGATTTTGATCCAAACACTGCTCAAACTATTGTAATACCTGCAAATCAAGAATTACCTTATATATTAAGCGGTTTAGAAAATCAAAAGACATATCTTTTTGCATTAAGGCAAAATTGCGATGGAACTTGGAGCGAAACCAAACGAGTAACTTTACCATACTTATACTCAACTCCATTTTCTTTTGATTTAAACACAGAAGAAACTACTCCACAAATGCGATTCATCTCGGCACCGACCTCAAACAAATGGATAATAGGACAAAGTTATAATCAGCCACTTTCAAATATTTCTTCGCAAACAGGAAGATCTCTCTATGTTTCAAATAACAATGGAAATTCAGCTTCTTTTAGTACAGGGTTTGTTCAAGCCTATGCTTATATGAATGTAGATTTTAATTCAGGTGCAGAATATGAATTTTCGTTTGATTGGAAGTGTCAAGGAATTAACCCTAATGCTTATTTTAGAGTTTATCTTGTTCCTTTTGGTTATTCAATGAGCGAAAATTATGCTATAACACCAAGGTTGCATTCTTCAACTCAATGGCAAAGAGAACATATTCTTTTACCTGCTGGAATTTATCAAGGGGCTTATCAGTTAATCTTTTATTGGGAAAGCGATAGTTATTCATCAAATAATATTCTTCCTGCAATAGTAGATAATATTTCTATAAATACACTTGATTGTGCAAGGCTTATTGACTTGGATTTGCAGGTTGCAGACACAGAAAGTGGACTTAATTTAACTATAGACCTTATTGATGAATTTAATACCAACTCTTCTTATATTTTACTCTACAAAAAAGAAACCGATAGCCTTTATACAGAAATCACAGGGCTTAGTCGTGAATCTTTTCCTTATACAATATCACAAGGATTAGAGTATAATGAAAATTATCAATTGCAAATAGGTGTTGAATGTCAGGGTGAAAGCGAGGCTTTATTTAGTGGAGAAATTTTTTCAATCACAACTCCTTGTGCTATAATAGAAACGCCTTTGGAAATAGACTTTGAAGAAAATATATTACAAGAACAATATTGTTGGTCAAAGCATAAAGGAAGGTTTTTAACAAATGATTTTACTTATACAACGGCTTTGTCAGATAATTCAGCATGGACAGTTGGTCAAATGCAGACAAATACCGATTATTCAAGCAAGTTAAATATTCTAATCTCAGGTTCAAACATTAAAGATTGGGCAATAAGCCCTTCAATCAATTTGGGAGATGGCTCAATTACTAAACAAGTTATTTTAGACCTTGCTTTAAGAGATTGGTATGGAGAAACTCCTACACAAATCGATGTTGATGACAAGTTTATCGTTGCAATATCTATGGATAATGGCGTTACTTGGAATCAAAACAATGCTGTGATTTTTGCTGAGCAAGACTCAGATACAGTCCATAATCTTTCTTCGCTGACAAACGAAACAACACCTTATGTAATCAAACTTGTAGATGAAAATAATCAAGCCTTATCGGGTGTAGTTAAGTTTGCTTTTTATGTAGAAAGTACAATAGAGGGAGGATACAAATATTTGTGCATTGATAACTTTACTATCAATAATTGGACTCAGTGTCAGGCTCCACGTTCTATTTCTATTGATTCTTCAACTCTAAGACATAATGCTGCAACTCTTAAAATCAAAACCATTAATGATAACACTACTTATTTTCAATATGTAGTTGTTGAAGGTCAATGCTCAAATTTCGATACAATTAACCCTTTGATTTGCTCACAACCAAGTCTTGTTTTAGAAAATCTTTTAGCTCAAACTCTATATAGCGTTGCAGTAAGAAGTTTTTGTGGAAACAATATGTATTCTCCTTGGGTTATGACAAGCTTTACTACATTGGCTCAACCACAAGCCTTACCTTTTGAAACAACTTTTGGCGACAATGTACAATGGCAAAGCGTTGCTACGCCTTCTTGTCCAAATGCTTGGTGTATTGGCTCAGCTACCTCAGAGGATTTAAATGGTCAGTCAGCATATATTTCAAAAGATGGAGGAATTTCCTATGGGGCTGAAACGAATTCCACTTCTTTTATTTCATATCTTTACAAAGATTTCTCTTTCGGACAAACAGATAGTAGCTTTGAGTTAATCCTTGATTGGAAAGGCATAGGTAGTGTACTAAATGGCACTATTGAAGGAGGAATCTCTATTTATATTATGGATATTGCTCCTTTGTCAATAACAACTCTGCCACCTAATCCAATAATTACTCTTTATGGTTCACAAGAATGGCAAAACGAAAGAATTTCTCTTGGACATATAACAGGCGATAAGCGTTTGGTAATAGCAGCCTTTGGTTATTACTCTATTGCCGAAAGACTAAATCCTGCGGCTATTGATAATTTAAAATTGATTGTATCTCCTTGTGCAAAAATAGAAAATTTAGAGGCAATATCTCCTTCATCTAATTCTATTTCTCTTTCGTGGGAATCAACAGGAGCAGATAATTATGTTGTATATTACAAAAATGAAACTTCAACAGAGTATTTAACTCTTACTACAAATACAAATTTCATAACTATTGACAATCTTAATCCGCTAACTCGTTATTTGGTTAAGGTTAAAGGAGTGTGTGGCGAGGCAGAGTCAATAATTAGCGATGAGATTTCTATCAATACACTGCAAGATGTTGTGAATTTGCCATATATATGCGACTTTGAACAAGAAGGAGCTAACGGTTGGCTCTTAAAGAATGGAACTTGTACAAACAAATGGTGGGTTGGTAGGGCTAATTCATCAACAAATTCAACTCTATTTGTAACTTGCGATAACGGATTAACATCTCAGTTCGATAAAAACAATACTTGCGTTGTGATTGCAGAGAAACAAATTCAATTAGAAGAGAGCGATTCAATTAGAATAAGTTTTGATGTGAAAGTAGGAGGGGTAAGCTTAGGCGATTATTTGAAAGTCTTCTTTGTTCCTATTGATACTGTTTTTGAACCCTCGTCTTCTGTTTCTTATTTTGCAAGGGATGATTATCAGCAAGGAGTTATAATAAGCAATAGTACGATTGATTCCGAATATACACTTAGTCAAGTTACTCAAACAACGAATATGAGTGTTGTTATACCTAATACGCCAAATGAAATAAGAAAACTTGTATTTGTTTGGGTCAATAGTTTTAGATCAGGCGACAATCAAGGAGCAATAATAGACAATGTGCAGGTAGAAGAGGTGGAAGAAATAATTCCTTGTATCAGTCCGATAGAAAATTCAGTGATAGCCTCCTCTATAACATCAAATAGTGCAGAGATTTCTTGGATAGGCAATGATGAATTGCACAATGCTTGGAATGTTTATTATAAATCGCAAAACGATACAGCATTTAATTCAATTATTGTTTCGGATAACAGCAATGTTCAATTAACAAATCTTTCCGAAAACACATTATATCAAGTTTTTGTAACAACAAATTGCCAAGAAGAAGAGTCTGTATCAACCGATACGATAAGTTTTCAAACAGAATGTATGATTATTCAAGACTTTCCATACTTTATGGGATTTGAAAGCAGTGATTTTGGATGTTGGAGTGGAGATGTGGAAAATGATTCTACTTGGGTGATTTTAGATAATAGTTATGCCGATGGATATACCCCTGCTTCCTATGAAGGAAATCAATATGCTTATCACGCTCTTTCTACATTTGATTCTTCAATGTTGATTTCACCACGTCTTAATATAGAAAACTTAGAAATACCATATCTGAAATTTAGCTATATCTTGCCTCCACGACTTTCTAATAACGATAGAATAGAAGTCTTGTACAGAGAAAATCAAGAAAGTGAATGGATAAGATTAAGACTCTACACTTCTTCACAATCAAATTGGTATCAAGACACAATATCTTTGCCAAATCAATCGCAAACATATCAAATTGCATTTAGAAGAATCAACAAAAATGGACGATGTGTTGGAGTTGATGCAGTAAGTATTTACGATGCAGCAGAAATTGATGATGGTGCTTTGATGGATATTGAAAATGATAATCAATTACAAGTAATCCTTTCACCAAATCCAGCTTCTGCACAAGCAACTCTAAGGATTGAAAACCTAAATTCAGATGCTAAAATAATACTTAGCGACTTGCAAGGAAGAATACTAAGAGAAGACCTAATGAAAGCAAACACTACAACTTACACAATAGACTTAAACAACATTGCAAGTGGAGTTTATTATATTAGAATAGTAACCGATTATGCAATAAGTACACAAAAATTGATAGTTGAATAATAATTAACTATTAAATAACTCAAAAGAGCGACTCAAACAAAAGAGTCGCTCT
>JAGCLI010000059.1 GCA_017647065.1 Bacteroidales bacterium | reverse complement strand
TTAAAGCGTGTTTTGCACGAGTGAAAGCGACGTACATAAGATTGTATGTGTCGATTGTTTGTTCGTTTGTTTCAATTTGTGCCGTTTGTTCGTAATAATGATTGTTTGTTTTTCCCAATTCGCTAAGATTTGCCCTAAATAATTTTATCGGACTTTTTGAATCAACATTATCTATCCATAGTTTATCTTGATTGTTAACTATTCTCCAGCCAAAAAATGGTATTATAACAATGGGAAATTCTAATCCTTTTGATTTGTGTACTGATAATAATTTTATTTTTTTGTCAGTTGTATTTGAGTTTTCTTGATTGTCATCTAACGATATAGTAGAATCTTTTAATTCTTCTTTCCAATATTTTAGAAATAGACTTAGTTGTTGAGGCTTTTGTTGACAATATTCTATTAAACGTTCGTAAAATGCAGAGATAAAAATGTCTTTTGTTTCAATTTGACAAAGATTGATTATCGTGTCTATTATATCTATTAGTGGAGTATTGTCTTTGTTTATTGATTTAATCTTTTGGATTGTTTCTTCGCTTTGCCCATAGATTTTTAGTGCGTATTGAGCAATTCTTTCTTCGTTATTGTTAATCAAACGTAAACAATAAATAATTGTTTTTATTGAATGAGAGGAATTAAAGGCGAATGCTTCACTTGAAATAGGAGAAATTCCTTTTGTTTTGAGGTATTGAGCTGTTAAGGCAAGCTTATCGTTTGAGCGAAACAAGAGTGCAATGTCGCAGTAGTTGAATCCTTTTGATATGTAGTAGTTTATTTCTTCTAATGTTTTGTCTAATACATCTATGTCTTTGGCTTTTTCTAAGAAATTGAATCTTAATAGTCCTTTATCTTCGTTATTTTTTACTTTTTGTTCGACTTTTGTTTTGAAGATTTGATTTTCGTATAATGTTTTAAAGAATCCGTTATTAAACTCTATTATATTTTTGTCTGTTCGGTAGTTTGTGTCAAGTTCAATAAGTTTACCTTGGTTTTCTTCAATGAGATTATTCATTATTGTCCAATCTCCTTCATTGAAACGATAGATAGATTGTTTTAAGTCTCCAAAAATTGTTGTGCTTCCTTGATTGCTACTACATTCATTAGCGATAAATTGAAAGTTTTCCCACGATAGTTGTGAGGTGTCTTGAAATTCGTCAATCATGACGTGTTTTATCTTTGTTCCAATCTTCTCATAAACAAAGGAAACATCATTCCCTGTTATCATTTCTGCAAGCAGGCCTGCTGTGTCTTTGAGAACAAATACATTGTCTTCTTTTAAGGCTTCTTCTTTAAAGAGTTTTATGTATGGTAAAAGAATGTATTCATATACGGAGTCGATTCCTAATTTTGCCATAAAGGCTTGTAATCGTCCTTTATCGAAAAAATCTACTATTTCCTCGTATCGTTCTTTGTTTTCTTGGGTTTGAAACTTTTTTAGTATTACTTTTTCGTATTGACAAAAAGGTTCGGTTGCGTTTATTAAGGCAAAGTTATTGTTTCTGAAATTTGATTTAATTACTTCTTTGCTATTGAAATCTTTTTTAAAGCTATTTATTTTGTCGTGAAGGTCTTTTAGAAATTTATTGTAGATGTTTCTTTGCTCTTTGGCATATTTTAAGATTTCTTCTGTGTTAATAGTTTGCGATTTTAAGCTTTCTCTTATTGTTTGTTTGTTTAGGTCTTTGGCAAGTTTTAATAAAATTGTATTGTAATTCCAATTATTTCCTTCTTCTAAGCGTTTGTCAATTAGTTCTGTAACATAGTCTTTTAGCTCTTCGGAATTATTGAGCTTTTCTATTGCTTTTTCTAAATAATCGCTTTCATCTAAAATCAAATCGAAGCGACTGCCAACTCCTACTTCTTTTGTGAGATTTTTAAGTACTTTTTGTAGAAAACTATCTATTGTTTCTATGTTGAAATATGAGTAATCGTGAAGAATTGTTTGGAGAATTTCTTTTGATTTCTCTCTTATGGTTTGCTCACTTTTTGAGGTGTTTTCTTGAAGCTTCTTTAAATAATCTTTTGCGTAAGATTGATTTGTGGATAATCCGTAAAGGGTAGAGAGGATTCTTGTTTTCATTTCGTTTGTGGATTTGTTTGTGAAAGTAACCGCTAAAATGTTTCTGTAAGCGTAAGGATTTTCTAATAGTTTTTCAAGGTATTCACAAACAAGACTAAATGTTTTTCCACTACCTGCCGAGGCTGAATAAATGTTTATTTGTCCCATGTTTTTAATTCTTTGAATTAGAAAATTATTTCTTTACAAAAATAATTTAATTCTTTGAAAAATTAAATTATTTCTTTGATTTATTTCGGTGTCAGAAAAAATTAGTAATTTTACAACGATTTTCAATAGTAATTTTTTTAAAAAAAAGATAACCGAATATGAATAATTTTCAGCAAAAATTACTCTCTTTATCGGAGAATATGACCAAAGCATGCCAAAGAGTATGCAAAAGTGAAATTGTCTCTGAATTAGACGTAGATGTTTTAAGACAAAGAATGAGAGAAATGTATGATTTTCTTCTCACTTCTGATTATCAAGAAACTATTGTAGAGACACCTGTCGTGCAGGAGAAAATCTTGGAAATTGAGCCAAAGGTAGAAT
>JAGCLI010000058.1 GCA_017647065.1 Bacteroidales bacterium | reverse complement strand
TGAGAAACTGTGAATCTTATTTGTTCACCTTTTCCACCGTAAATAACACAAGGTACTAATCCTTGTTTACGTAAAGATTTAGCATCTTTTTTCCCTACGTTCTCTCTTAGAGAACCACTCATAGATACTGTTTTCATTTTCTTTTAAAGTTTTTTATTAATTAATTTATAATTTTAATGGTGTTAGAATCTTTCTACAACACCTTTTTGTTTAACTGCTATTTCATAAAAGTCTGCAATAGATTCATAGTTTTCAACTCTTCTAATTGCTTCTGCAAAGATTGAAGCAGTTGAAAGAACTTTTATCTTGTCGCTTGGTCTTTTTAACGGAATTGTATCAGTTACTATCAACTCTGTCATACAAGATTTTTCTATTTTTTCTATTGCATCTCCACTTAACACAGGGTGAGTAATCATTGCTCTTACACTTGCAGCACCACATTCGTTTATAAGTTCTGCTGCTTTACATAATGTATTTCCTGTGTCAATTATATCGTCAACTAAGATAACATGTTTTCCTTTAACATCACCTATAAGTTGCATTGTGCCTATTTCATTAGGTTTATTTCTTTGTTTGTAGCACATAACAAAACCTGTACCTAATGTTTTTGCATATTGACTTGCACGTTTTGTTCCTCCAACATCAGGAGAAGCAAACAATAAATCTTCTGTTGCAACATCTTGACCTCTTAAATAAGGAATAAAAATTGAAGAAGCCAAAAGGTGATCAACAGGTATGTCAAAAAATCCTTGAATTTGGTCTGCGTGTAAATCTATTGTTATTACTCTATTTACACCCGCTGTTTGCAACAAATCTGCCATAAGTTTTGCAGCAATTGGCACTCTTGGCTTATCTTTTCTGTCTTGACGAGCAAATCCAAAGTAAGGAATAACCGCAATTATTCTTTTTGCAGAAGCTCTCTTTGCAGCATCAACAAGCATTAACAATTCCATAATATTATCACAAGGTGCAAATGTAGATTGGATTATAAAAACATCGCAACCTCTTATGTTTTGCTCAAAAGAAGGTTGAAACTCACCATCTGCATATTGCAAAACGATAGAATCTCCCAATGGTTTTTGATAAACATCTGAGATTTTCTTAGCTAAATACGCTGTTGCTCTACCTGTAAAAAGAGCTGTCGTATCTTTTTGTTCTTTTTCTGACATAACTTTACCTAATATTGAAATTCCTTTTTTCAGGTTGCAAAGTTACGCACATTTTCTTAAACTTAAAAAAAAAACGCAAATTATTTGCTACTTAAAAAAAAAGTAGTACTTTTGCAAACGAATTTGAGTTGCAAACGCATCTGTGGCGGAATAGGTAGACGCGCTAGACTCAAAATCTAGTGGGGTAACACCCGTGCCGGTTCGATTCCGGCCAGAGGTACTTGATTGAAAGTAGAGAGTTGAAAAATTCTCTCCTTTTTTTCTTTGTTTTTTAAACAAAAAGTAAAGAAAAAATTCAAAAAAGCAAAGAAAAATTTTTCAAAAACTTAGAGTTTTATATATAATTGAAAGCCAACGTCTTGCTTATGCGAAGAAGGGATTTGATCGTTGCCTGATGATATTACATCTTTATTGGAATAAAGTGTAATTGCATAACGAAGAGATATTCCAATACGCTTTGTAAGATTTGTTTTCAAGAACAAATATGCTCTATGTCCTTTATCATAAAATAAAGCTGTAGAATAATTCAACGGGAGGTTATATTCGTAAACAGAAAAATGATTATCATAGTTTTTTGTATCAAAATATGCGTATCTTAAATTGATTTGTAAAGGGGAATTTTTTGTTTTATATATCCCTTCTACAAGAAAATAATAACCATTATTTGTATTTGATTCGTAATTATTGGTGTGAGAATAACCTGCTCTTGAATGCAAGTGTAAGGCGTTTGTTATCTCGGTTTGAAAATAGAGTTGAAGTTGTTGAAGTATATTAAAATGTAGAATTTCTTTATTTTCAATTTCTACATCTTCTTCTCTATTATTGAACTTATAGGTTAATCGCAAATGAGTTGTTTGATTTGGATTGTAATTTATCTCACCTCTAATCTTCAATCCCATTGCTCCTTCTTGGCTTATATAGGTTTTATATGGAAATTTAAATAAATCGTTTGCTATATAGTTACTTAACTTATGATTTACTCTATGAGCAAAATTAAGGTTAAAGCCTTGTTCGTTCGCAACTTTTGATTGAACGCCTAAGGCATTGGAATAGAAATTTTGATAATCTTTTTCGTAATTTCTTATTGAGGCTGAAAGCGTTGTTTTATAAGCAAGATTTATTTGCAAGCCTAATATTGAGGCAGTAGCTTTATTTTGACTCATTGAGACCTCTGTAAATAATCTAATTCTTTTGTAAAGATAGGACGCATTAGCCGAAATTACACTATTTTGTTTGCCTGAGAAGTAATATTGTTGATATTCTTGCAAGGAATGCTTTATTGAGTCTGCGTAATCGTAATAAAGAAGGGTTGTTCCTAATTGCAAGCCTTTATTTTCATAGTTTAAATGCCCTCCTATCATTCTTGCAAGGTTGGAATCTTTTTTCAAAAGTTCCGATTCCGTTCTATGCAAGCCCGTTGTAAGAATACTTCCCGAATAATCTATCTTATCCATACTTGCAAATAAGAAAAGATCAGTATTCTTTAATCTTATATTTGTTGCAACGCCTCTATTATAGCCATATTCTGTGCTTGAATTATGTGGTTTTATACCAAAATTTTTGTTTTTTAAGGTTGCATCATTATTTAAATAGGAAAGTGAAAATCCTTGCCCTATTGCCAATCCTTCTCCAAAGTTTAGACGATAATCCCCTAATGTTAGTTGTTTCAAAACACCTATTTCTCTTATTGTGAATTGCATTGAATAATAATCCACAAAGGAAGGCTCTCCTGCATCTTTATCTCCTACAAAGGAAAATTCCAATCTATCAAAATAATTAAACTTATACCTAATCTGTGAAGCAAAAGGCTGACCTTTATAGCCTTTTTTATCTCTATCTTCTCTTAGATAACCTTTTGATTTTTCTAATACTTGTTTATATTGTGTACGGATTTCGTGATTTGCTTTTGTGAAAATAGAGTCTAATCGAAGAGAAGGTTTCCAATCAATTGGCTTTACACATATAAAATCTTTTATTTCATCTATTTGCTCCTTTGCAAAGCCATTGATAAATGATAATTCATATATACTTTTCAACTCTCCTGTTTCTCTTATATAGTGTTGAAGCGAAAAAATCTGAAAATCATCTAAGCCTAAGAGTTGTAAATCGGCTTGTTTTGCAGAATTTAAATTAAGTGGATTTGACTTTAAGGAGTAGAGTTGTTCTATTAATTCTTCTTTTGCCTCAGAAGAAATCTCCATATCCTCTATTTGTTTTATCCTGCTTTGAATAAAATCATTTGTTGTTTGTGAAAACAACGGATATGAAAAAAGCATAAGACAAAATATTAAAAACAGCGTTTTATATTTCATCTTATGCTTTTTTGAATTATAATTTCCTAACTACATTTGCTCCAACCACAAGAAGCACATTGCTTACAGCCTCCTGTATATATTATTGCATCACCACATTGTGGGCATTTTTCTCCCTCTACCACTGTTCCGTCTTTTACATAACGTTTCAAGGCTCTTGCTATACCGTTTTTCCAAGTGTTGATTGTGTCAGTGTCTAAGGTTAATTTAGATACTAATTCTATAACGTTTTGAATTGGCATTCCATGACGAAGGATTCCAGAAATAAGTTTTGCGTAATTCCAATATTCTTTTTTGAACATTCGCGACAAACCTTCAATTGTTACTTTATATCCGTCTTGATCAAGGAATTGGAAGTCATATCTTGCAGGCATATTACCTTCCTTCACTCTTATTACCCAACCCTTATCAACCGATGGAGGTAATAGGAAGTTTTCTGCTTTTCCAGAGAAGATTTCGTAAGGTCTTCCTTCGTATAATCCAACTACTGCAATCCATTTTTCTTTGTCATTTTGGAAGCGAATTATCTCTGCGTCTAATTTTTTAGGACGTTTAGGAGCTTTTGTTTCTGTAAAAGACGAAGTTTCTTTTGTAGAATGAGAAACCAACACTCCATCTCTTGAACCATCTCTATAAATAGTCATTCCCTTGCAACCAGATTCCCATGCAGTTTGATAAATTTGAGCAACTACTTCTTCTGTTGTTTCCTTAGGAATATTAACTGTTACAGAAATTGAATGATCAACCCATTTTTGTATTGCACCCTGCATCTTCACTTTATTAACCCAATTAATATTGTTTGCAGTTGCATTGTTATATGGTGATAAAGCTATAATTTCTTGCAATTTAGCCTCAGGAAGTTTTTCTAATGATTTCACATCATATCCGTTTATTTCTGCCCATACAGCAAATTTATGATGCAATACATTATATTCTTCCCAAGCTTGTCCTTCTTTATCGTAGAATGAAATAGTTGCATTACTGTCATTTGGATTTACTTTTCTTCTACGTTTATAAGAAACCAAGAATGCAGGTTCTATTCCAGAAGATGTTTGAGTGCATATACTCACACTACCTGTTGGAGCTATTGTAAGCAATGCAATATTTCTTCTTCCGTGTTCTAACATCATTTTATATAAATCTGCATCTACGGATTTTAATCTTTGAATAAATGGATTATTCTTTTCTAATTTTGAATCATAGATTGGGAACGAACCTCTATCTCTTGCCATTAAAGATGATGAACGATAAGCTGAGCAAGCTAAGGTTTTGTGAACCTCAACCGAGAAATCTATCGCCTGATCACTACCGTATGTTAATCCCATCGCAGCTAACATATCCCCTTCGGCTGTTATTCCAAATCCTGTACGTCTTCCTTCTAAGCATTTCAACTTAATATTCAACCAAAGATTCTTTTCAACTCTCTTTATTTCATCATCCTCAGGGTCAGACTCTATTTTTTCTAATATTTTCTCAATCTTCTCAATTTCTAAATCGATAAGGTCGTCCATAAGCTTTTGTCCCTTTTGAACATGTTCAGAAAATAATTCAAAATCAAACTCTGCCTTATCGGTAAACGGATTCTTAACGTATGAATATAGGTTAATTGCTAATAAACGACAACTATCGTATGCGCACAATGGTATTTCTCCACAAGGATTTGTAGAAATAGTTTTAAAACCAAAAGAAGCATAACTATCAGCAACAGATTCACGGATTATTGTATCCCAAAACAAGACTCCTGGCTCTGCACTTTGCCATGCGTTTTTGATAATCTTTTTCCACAATGCTCTCGCATCTATTTCTTTTACAACAGAAGGATTTTTAGAATCAATAGGATATTGTTGTTTGTATGGCTTTCCGCTTACAACACAACGCATAAATTCATCGTCTATTCTAACAGAAACATTTGCTCCTGTTATCTTTCCTTGTTCCATCTTTGCATCAATGAAATCTTCTGCGTCAGGGTGCTTAATTGATATTGATAACATCAAAGCACCTCTACGACCTCCTTGTGCAACTTCTTTAGTTGTGTTGGAATATCTTTCCATAAAAGGAACAATACCTGTTGAAGTAAGAGCCGAGTTTTTAACAGGAGAGAATTTTGGTCTAATATGAGAAAGATCATGTCCTACTCCGCCCCTTCTTTTCATCAATTGAACTTGCTCTTCATCAATTTTTAAGATTCCACCATAAGAATCTGAATTTTCAGAATTACCAATCACAAAACAATTCGATAAAGAAACCACTTGAAAGTCATTTCCTATACCTGACATTGGGCTTCCTTGTGGAATTATGTATTTGAAATCTTTAAGTAATTCATAGATTTCTTGTTCTGAAAGCGGATTTTCATACTTATTTTCAATACGAGCAAATTCCTTTGCTAAACGTCTGTGCATTTGATCAGGATTAAGCTCATAAATCTTTTCACCATCTCTCAACGCATATTTATTTACCCACACGTCAGCTGCCAAAGCATCTCCTTTAAAGTACTCTGACGATGACTTTACAATATCTTCTCTTTCTAAAACATCTTTTGACATATTATCTTCTTTATCAAATTGTTTATTATCCTTTTCTTTAGGTCTTTGTTCCATAATTGCTTCACTCAAAAGCGATTCTGCATTTAGAGTCTTTTCATTTTCTTCTTCTTTTTGAAACAAAAGCCATTCCATAATTCTAAATTTTTAGAAAGCAAATTTACAAATAAGATTTATACTTTATGACGTCCTCTAATCTTAACTTATTAACATCTTTTTAAAAACCCTTATTTTGTATAGGTTCTAATTGTTGAAAAGTCTAAAAATTTAATTCTTTAAATCATTTTCTTAAAACAAAGAAAGAATTTAATAAAACAAAGTTTAATTTCTGTGATTTGTTATTTCTTCTTTTCTGAAAGAAATCTTTTCAACAAAAATGTTAAGAAATATGGAAAGGTATAGAAGTTTCCATTGAATCCTATATTCTTATATCCTAATTTAATACCATATTTTACATCGGGATATTTATCTTCTTTTATCAATTTGTTCATTGAAGGTGTTGCTCCGTCATTTGCTTTTACTTCTATCGGAATAAGTGTATTTGCATCTCGTATAAAGAAATCCATTTCAAGTGATGGCTTATCGCTATTGTAGTAATATAGTTGATAGCCTTGCTTTACAAGCATATCTCCTACTATATTTTCGTATATTGCGCCTTTATATGTCCCAAAATTTTTGTTTGCTCGCAAGTCTTCTTGTGCTTCTTCGTCTAATGAGGCTATTAAAAGTCCTGTATCTTTGAAGTATATTTTATAGAGTTTGGAATCATAATTGCCTTTTAAGGGTAGTTCGGGGTAGTTCATACAATAACAAATGTTTATCACGCCTGCATCTGCCAACCATTCCACACAGCCTATGTAATCTCTATTTCGTGCATTACGCCCTATCTTTGTTATTTGAAAGCGTTTATTTTCTTTTGCTAAAAAAGTAGAAATGTGATTGTAAACCGCTTTTACTTTTGCTTTATCCAAACCTTCTACATATTTTGTAATATCTTCTTCATAGTCTTTCAAGAGCTGCTTTTGTATTGTCAAAGTTCCGCTGAAATTTTTATTTTTTATGTAAGCATTAACCACCTCTGGCATTCCGCCTATTGTAACATAATCTCTAAAAAGTCCAAAAAGAACTTCCATTTGCAAAGTTGCAAGAGGCTTAACATTCAACATATTTTGATAAAGTCCTTCTATAAATTCTTCGTCATAACCTTTTGCCCATAAAAACTCCTCAAAATCCATAGAAAACATTTCATAATCTTCTTTATATCCTACACTGTTTGATTCTATTTCACGATAATTTATTCCCATTAACGACCCTGAGCAAATAACATCAAACCTGCCATCTATTTTAAAAAACTTTAATGAGGTAGCACAATTAGGATACGCTTGCAATTCGTCAAAAAATATTATTGTTTCATTAGGAATAAATTTAAATTTAGGATTTAACAAAGATATGTTTTTGATTATTTCATCAACTTCAAAGCCATCATTAAAAATCTTGCGATATTTCGTTTGCTCTACAAAGTTAATTTGAATAACACTTGCATAATTTCGTTTGGCAAATAGTTCTATTGAATGAGTTTTACCGATTTGACGAGCCCCTTTAACAATTAAAGGTTTCTTTTCGGGATTAACTTTCCACGCTTCCAAATAAGCATCTATCTTTCTTTTAAGTGGCTTTTCCATATCAAACACTTGTTAATGAGAGTGCAAAGATAATCATTTTCACATAATCCCTTATGTTTTTATATCTTTTTTTCACATAATCCGCCTTATTTTTGAGCAAATTTTCACATTTTCCCCTTAAAATAAAAAAGGGAAACCCTTTGAGGATTTCCCTATTTGTTTTTATGAATCTTTGGTTGGATTATTTATTCCATTCCATTGATGTTGGAACAACCTGTACAAGAACCTGTACGACGGGGAAGCGGATGCCAAGGAGGACGGATGGCGTGTGCTGGACAACAACATGGCGCACGTCATCGAGAACGAGGACATCGGCGGAGGCTCCATGCACATCGAGGCACTGGCGG
>JAGCLI010000057.1 GCA_017647065.1 Bacteroidales bacterium | reverse complement strand
CTCAGCTATGTAGTTTTCGCCGTTTCCACTTGCAATATTTTTTTCTGCTGTTAGTTCGGCAGGTACTCTGTTTGTAAATATATCGCCAAGTCTTGCATAACCCCATTCTAATCTCGTCCAATTTTTGCCAAGTGAGTTTTTCTCTTCCAAAGTGTAGTTAGGAAAGTTTGCAATCGTAATGAAAGCAAATTTATTCTCAAAAAGGTCATCGCTAAGGTGAGAAAATGGTGTGTAAGAGCCCATAAGGTAATCTACTTCTATTGGGTCGGCTCCTGCAAGGTGTAAAGGCTTTTGCAATTCTACTGTTAATTGATTAGATGTTCCATAAAGTCTTTCCATTATGTAACAAATGCGAGAGAAAAGGTATTCTTTTTCCTCTGGTGTCTTTGCATAGTTCTTTACAATCAAGGTTTTGAAGTCTTCTTGTGTGCCGTCTTCCATTTTCCATAAAGCAGCGGCTTGATTAACTCCTCGTTCCAATAGTTTTATATCACACTTAGGAGCGATTTTCTTTACTTCTTCGATTGTTTGCTTAATTGTGTCGTCAGAAATGAACTTTTTTGTTTCATTGTCTGCTGATTTACAGCCCACAAATACACATAGGAGTGATAGTAGTAAGGCTTTGAATGTTTTTTTCATACGTATATATTTTTATTGTTTATTCTTATAATTTCATTTCCCAACCTAAGTTTATTATTCCTTTTGAACCCCAACCAAATTCCATAAAAAATCCATTGTCTTTATTGGTTGAGAAACAGAATGGATAGAAGTTAAACATCGGTGAAAACAAATTTCCTGATGAAAGGGAGTTTTCGTATTTGCTATGGAAAACAACAAAACCAAAAACACCTAATCCAAAAGATCCATAACCATAAAAATTATCTCTTTTAAAATATGTTATGTTTAAATTTGCCATTAGCGTAGGAGTAAGTATAGTAGAATAATCTCTATAAGAATTATCGGTAAAAGTAGCGTATCTTCCACTATATCCAATAGAGGCTTGCAAACCAAGACTTATGCTATTGTTAAAGGAATATGTTACTTCAAAGTTAGGAGTGATTATAGGATAAATTTTAATTATTTCATCGGTTTGATTTCCTTCTATTCCATCGTATCCAATTTCAATTAAACCAAATAAATCTTGTACAGAAATAAATCCACCTCCTAATTTAGCGTTCCATTTCGATGTTTCTTGTGCTGAAAGTGGCTTAAAACCTACGCAAAGCACTAATGCTATCGCTAAAAATGTTAATATTTTTTTCATATTCTTAAAGTTTTTCTTCTATTTTTTGAAACTATAATTTCATTTCCCAACCTAAGTTTATTAGTCCTTTTGAACCCCAACCAAATTCCATAAAAAATCCATTGTCTTTATTGGTTGAAAAACATAAAGGATAGAAATTTATCATAGGAGTTGCTGAAACGCCTACATAAGTTGAAGAATAAGCAGGATCGTCTATTACAATATAAGTAGAAAATCCTAATCCAAAAAGTCCATACATTGAAAAATTATTGTGTTTAAAGTAATTGGCTTTTAAATTCGCCATTAGGGTAGGGTATATTAAGTGATAATTACTTCTATTGTCATCATCATAATACTTATACTCCGCAGCAGAGTATCCAAGTGTTAATTGTGCTCCTATGCTTATGTAAGGATTACATGCGTATGACATTTCAATGTTTGGAGTTATTAAAGAAAAAAATGTAGAGCTAACACTGCTTGCTCCATCTATGTCGGCACTAAGCCCAATCCCAAATAGCGGAGCCATATCTTGAATACTATAAAGTCCTAATCCTATTCTTGCGTCCCAACGGTTAGTGTCTTGGGCTTGAATTGGCTTTAAATTTGCAGAAAATAAAACTGCAATCGCTAAAATTGTTACTATTCTTTTCATGATTTTAAAGTTTTTTTGCAAATATACTAAAATAAATAAATAATTCTTTGTTTTAATAAAATAAAACAAAGAATTAATAAAATATTTCTTTGATTTTATAAAGTAATTCTTAGAGAAAATCCGCCTTGTGTTGTGGAATTAGGATAGGAGTTTGAAACGAATGGTGTATTCATTGTCATTTCAAAGTAGGCTCTAAGAACTAATTTTTCAGTCAAGGAATATTCTCCTGAAAGGTTAAGAGATAAAACCTTAGCTCCTGAGGATACAAGATTTACGTTTTGATCTATTTTGCGAAGTATTGTTTTGTTGATATTTAATGCAAAATCGGCTTTTACCAAAACATCACTTTTTAAATTCTTTGTGCTTCCGCCTCCCATTCTTATGTTTAATTCTACATCTTTGAAACGATATCCTCCTCCAAAGACATAAGACATTCTATTGATTTCTGTCAATTGAAGGTTAGAGAAAGAAAGCGATAGACTGCGTTCTCTTCTTATTTCAAAGTTTGTTTGGAATGAGTTTTTAAGATTAACATCCATTTTAATCAATGGAGAGAATTGTTCGTTAATTGTTACTTGGTCTATTACATCTCTTGCAATGAAGTTGTTGCTTAGCTCGTTTCTTACCCATTCTGTTCCATAATCATAATCAGGGTTTTCAATCGGTACTCTATTGTCGGAAGTGAAGGCTCCAACAGTGTAATCGCAAGAGTAGTTTGAAGAAAGTGTTATGGAATTAGCCCATTTCTTTACCCATTCGTTTTTGTTTAGTCCGGTGTAACTAATTTTCCAATTTGGCAAAGGAATAGATAGGAAAGGGGATAGGCTTTGTGTAGAAGCGTCTGAGCCACTATATGCAGCAAGGAAAGCAGGTATTAAAACTTGTTGGCTTGTTGCTCCATAACCATCAGGGTATAATCTTCCATTTACGCTATCTTGTATTAAAATGCCTGAATAGTCTGGGTTAAATGCGGCATTGCTTGCGGCTAATCTATGTGCAATTGTTTCTCTGTTTTCTAAGAATTGATTGAAAATAGAACTTACGTTATTTTCATCGCTTCCTATGAAATTGGTTGGTAGAGCAAAGAAGGAAATGCTATATCTACCGGTGCTTAATGGCGAGAGTGGACCTTCTATTTCTTGGGCAAAAGAATCGTATTTGTAGTATGCTGAATAGACTTGACTCTTATTGCGTTTGAAACTTATATCTATGTTAAATTCTTTTATTGGTTCAATTTTTATTTGTGCATTTATGTTTTCGGTCATCTTTTGATTTAGGGCTGCATTTAGCATAGTGTCTTTACTT
>JAGCLI010000056.1 GCA_017647065.1 Bacteroidales bacterium | reverse complement strand
TAGCCAATTCAATAGATTGTAATCTTCTTTTAGCTAAAGCATCATCTGGAACAAGTTTTAAATATTATTTGTAGTTGTATTCAGCAGCATCCCATTCGCTATTAAATTTTTGAATGTCTGCCATATAAAGAAATATTTTAGGCTGAACATCATAATATTTAGCTTTGACCAATCTTTGATAGGTTTTTACTGCCATTTTTTGGTCATCCATATAGCGATAACACTCTGCTTGTTGGAACATTATCCTATTTTTCTCTTCTCTGTTACCTTTTATCTTGGTGTAAGCTTCTTTATACAAATCTACTGCTGTAATATATTGCTTATTTTCAAAAGCCTCATCGGCAATTTCTGTTAAACTTCTCTTTTGAGCAAACACATTAACACTTGCAACAATCAAAAAGAAAAAAATTACTTGTTTTAATTTCATATATTTAATCAATTTTTAGACAAAAATTAAAGAAAATTATTCTAACAGACTACAAAAATACAACTTTTCTGTTAATTCGCTAAGAAAAAGAGTATTTTTTCTTAGTGAATTGCTTTATTCTTTAACAGAAGAAATGTTTTCTTGTTGTTTTATTACGTAAATATCTTCATTTGCAGCTTTCATCAAATATTTTTCTCTTCCATATTTTTCTTTTGCTTTAATATTTTTTTCCAAGTCTGCATTTCTGATACTATCTTGCTTAATTTCTTCTAATATAAAGTTCTTTTGTTGTTCAACTTCTTTGCATTGCTCCTTTATCTTGAAATAATATATCAAGTTATTATTCGGAGAAAATAATAAAAGAATAGCAAAAACAAGTATAGTTATTACATACTTATTTACAATCCATTTTAAAAATTTATTCTCTTTGATATTAGATAATTCCATTATATGATTTTTTTATCGTAAAGGTCTATTAATGTTTCTCCATTAGTGAGCCAATAAGTGTTTAAACCAATTTGTTTTGCGCCTTCAAGATGTTGCGGAGAATCGTCTATGAATAAAGTTTCTTCTGCTTTTATTTCAGCATCATCAAGCACGAATTGAAAAGATTCAGGGTGAGGTTTTCTTCTATGAATTTCGTTTGAAAAATATGCTTTGTTGAAAACACAAGTGAATAGGTCAAATCCTAATTGCTTTTCAAAATCTTTCTTTAAAAATTCTATGTGTAATTCATTAGTGTTTGAGAATAAATAGAGATTGTATTTCAATTTTAAAACACCAAGCAATTGAATGATTTCTTTTGGTAGGTTTAAAATCATAGAAAACCAAGCTTTATCTATTTGTTCATCGGAAATAGGCACTTGCAATAAATCCCTAATTCCATTTCTAAACTCTTCAATAGTGCAATTTCCTTCTTCAAAAGTGTCAATTATAGGAGCTTGTTTTGCTTGGGTGTAAATCTTATCAAAGTTCTCTATTCCAAAACTTTTAAATGTTTCTACAACCTTGTGATAACTTACATCAAGTATCACACCACCCATATCTAATAGTAAATTCTTTATCATCTTAATTTTCTTCTTTGTTTTTGTAATGATTCCAACCTTGTGCTTTTAATTCTATTGTGGTATTTTGTGGTGTAACCAACTGACAACCTAACGATTTATCGGTTATGTGTCCTATAACATGAATATCGTCGTTTTTTTGTATTTTTTCGTAATCTTTTTGATTGATTGTAAACAACAATTCGTAGTCTTCACCTCCGTTTAAGGCTCCTGTGTCTGCTAAAATTTTAAATTCTTCAAATGTTCGTGAAACTCTATAATCGATAGGAAGTTTTTCTAAATATATTTCGCAACCAACATCTGATTGTGTGCATATGTGCAACGCTTCTGATGCAAGTCCATCAGAAATATCTATCATTGAGGTTGGTAAAATACCTTCTTGCTCAAAAAAGTCTATGATTTTTTTCTTTGCTTCTGGCTTTAATTGACGTCCAACTTCGTATTCGTAGTCTTTTAATTGTGGTTGAGAGTTTGGATTGACCATAAAAGCAGCCTTCTCTCTTTGCAAAACCAATAATCCTGCATAAGCAGCTCCTAAATCTCCTGTTACGCACAACAAATCGTAAGGTTTTGCACCGTTTCTTTTAACTACTTTTTCTTTTTCAGCCTCTCCTATAACAGTTATTGAAAGAAACATTCCAGCGGCTGAACTTGTTGTGTCTCCTCCAACAACATCTACTCCGTATTTTTCACAAGCAAGATAAATTCCTGCATACAATTCTTCTAATGCTTCAACACTATATCTATTGCTAACGGCTAATGAAATTGTAATTTGTTTAGGACGAGCGTTCATTGCATAGATGTCTGAAAAATTAACCACACAAGCTTTATATCCTAAATGCTTTAAAGGAGTGTAAACCATATCGAAATGCACTCCTTCTGTCATGATATCTGTGGAAACCAAAACAACTTTGTCTTTATATTCTAAACATGCCGCAT
>JAGCLI010000055.1 GCA_017647065.1 Bacteroidales bacterium | reverse complement strand
TCATTTTCGCCAATACTTGTAGGATCGTGTAGTTTTGAATAGGTTTTTAGAGTGTTTTCTTTACCTTTGCTATCTTTTATAGTTACAACGAAAGCAGGTGCTTTGCCAAAGATTGTGTCTTGTTCCAATTTGCTAATGTTTTTTGCAACAGACTCGTAGTTTAATTCAAAACAACTTGATAAAAGGGCTTTTACTTTTAAAGTGTCAAAGGCTTGTAGTTTTTGTCCAGATTCTAAAAGAGTGAAATCAAATCCTTCGCCTTTTTTTGTAAGGGTAAAACTCTCGTTCTTTTGATTAGGAATTTCTACTTTTAAGGAAGCAATTTCACCTTTATTGTATTTGAATACTGCGTGAGATTTCCAGAAATCTTCTAAGGCAGAAAATCTTGAAGAAAGATAACCTTTAAGACGTGGAATATAGATAATACAAGGACTTTCTTCACCTTTTAACATCATATAAGTCCCCATATTGTCTTGTGTTTCCGATCCAACATAGATGGTTTTGGTTAATTTTTCTTTCTTGAAGAGTTTTATAAATCCAAGATTGATAGAGTAAGCATCTTGATAGATTTTTACGGTTTTTCCACTTGCTGCTAATTGTTTTACTATGTTGTTGCGAGCTGCTTGTGCTATTGGCTCACGTATTCTCATATCTTTTAGAGTTGAAAGAAGCATATCAACAACTTTCATATTAGCAGGAGAATTGTTTGCTTTCCAAATACTATCAGTTTCTTTTATTAGTTCAAGGTGATTGCCATCTTTATCATCAATAATTACTTTTGTTATGCTTTTAGGCTCCTCAATATGATAGTTTTGTTCTATTGTAGAGTTGTCTCTTAACAATAAAACCGCCACAACCACCACAATAAGCAATAGAGTTGAAAATAAAATTATTCTATTCTTTGTTTTTCTTTTCATTTTCTTTGATTTATTTTGTTTTTGTAAAGGTTTTCTTTCTTAAAACAGCCAATAATACACCGAATAACACAATTACAACAATAGGTAATGCAACATTTACTATTTGCCAAGCAGTTTTTTCTCTTTCTACTTTTGCAAGGTCTAAGTTTCTCATTATAACTTCTCTTGAACGCAAAGGAATTAAATCCTCATCTCCACAAAGATAATTCACACAGTTTACAAGAAACTCTTTATTTCCATACATCTTGCGAGTATATTTGTCATAACCCAAAGGAAGCAATTGACCGTTCATAAAATCGTTTCTTACCACATCACCATCTGCAATAACAATCATTGCAGTTGTGTCAGAAAAATCTTTATAAGCCATTTGAGAGTTTAGTTCCATTTCAGGAGTTAAACGATTCTTAAATGCAGAGGAGAATTCTCCTTCTAATAATATTGCAACGTCTTTTGCACCAGAGTTAAATAGGCTTGCGTCTTGTTTTTGTTTTAACATTTGTAAAGAAACATTAACAGGAGAGTTTAAAACCCTTGTTCTGTTTGAACTTGATAAAAGAACAGTTTTCTTAGCAGGGCTATTAGTTGTGTCAATGCTTGAAGCAAACTCCATTTTTACAGGAGAAATTTTGTCAGATATAATATGGTTTGAATTAGGGCTTATTTCAGGGAAGAAATTCCAAGGATAATAAGTCATTTGTGGAGTATTGTTTTGATATTGTCCTGTTACGATAGGAATTTTTGCACATTGCATATCGGTAACAAGGTTAGTATTTAATTTAACTCCATATCTAAATAAAATATCATCAACACCTGTAAAATTACTTATTGCAAAAGTATTTGCTTGTGTTTGTAAACTATCCATTGAAACAAGCAAAGGATCTACCAACCAAAGCACTTTTCCTCCGTGCATAATATATTGGTCAATTAAATAAAGGTCTTTGTAAGAGAAAATAGAGGTTGGCTTAGCGATAACCAAACAATCAAACTTATTTTTAATCTTAACCAAATTAGGATTAACACTATCGTAAACCCTTTCGGTTAAAGCGTTTAGTTTTTCGTTAATAGAAATAGAATCAACAGTGTAATATTCGTTCAAAGAAGAAATAAAATCCCAAATATTCTCTACTTGCCATTCTCCGTGTCCATAAAGAAAAGCAACCTTTCCTCTTTGCTGTGTTGCAACCGAACGAATTGCTGTGTAAAGGTTGTATTCTAAGTTTTCAATAGAGGCATTCACTATACCGTCTGAGGAAAAGCCATTTTTTGAACTAATCAAAGGAACGATAGTTGTACGTCCTTTGTAGGTAATTTCTAAATAAGGGAAGATATATTGTTGAACTTGTGAATTATTGTTTGTCGATGTGGTTAAAAGAGGGCTAAATCCTTTTTCAAAAAGACGTTGATAAAACTCGTTTTTATCCTTTGCGTTTTCAAAACCATTAGGATCTACAAATTCATATTCAATATCAGGATTGTATGCACGAAATTGATCGAGCATTTCTTTTGTTTCGTTTCTTAGTTTCTTGTATTCCGAAGGAATATCGCCTTCAAGATAACATCTAATGAAAACAATATCTTCTAAATTAGACATTAGTTTTTTAGAAGACTCCGAAAGAGTGTAGCGTTTCTCTTGTGTAAGGTCTATTCTTGCAAAGAAAAAATAACCAATCACGTTTAAAAATATAATAATCACCAATCCCAAAACGAGTTGTAGAATATGAGATTTCTTAACGTCTGCCTTAACGCTACTTGGCTTAAAAATCGCTTTCCAATTTATCTTTTTCATAAAAAATACTCTACTTTTTCCAGTTTCTACTTTCTAAACACAACTTTGTTAATAATAAGAAAAATCCTATTGCACTCAAATAATAAATCACATCACGAGTATCAATAACTCCTCTACTAATAGAAGAATAATGATGATTTATTCCCAAAGAACGAATCAATAAATCTATCTCCGAAATAATAGGAATGCGAGCAACAAACTCAAATCCAATATACATAAAAGCAGAAAGGACTACCGAAAGAATGAATGCGATGATTTGATTATCGGTTAGCGAGGAACAAAAAATGCCTATCGCTACGAAAATAGCACCTAAAAATACCAATCCTAAATAAGAGCCCATAATTCCGCCTAAATCAAGATTTCCCTTAGGGCTTCCTAATTGATAAACCGCTATAATGTAAATCAAAGTCGGCAAAATAGAAATGATTACAAGTATAACTCCTGCCAAAAACTTTGAAAAAATAATAGAAATATCACTTAAAGGCTTTGTAAGTAAAAGTTCAATTGTGCCATTCTTTTTTTCTTCGGCAAACATCTTCATTGTGATTGAAGGAATCAAAAACAAGAAAATCCAAGGAGCCAAAAGAAATAGTCCATCTATTCCTGCAATGCCATAACTAAACACATTGAAATCTCCTTCTATAATCCACAAGAACAAACCGTTGAATGCTAAAAAAACAACGATTGCCATATAACCTATCAGTGAAGAAAGGAATGAATTTAACTCTTTTTTTAGTAGTGTAAACATTTATTTTTCAATTTAAAATAGTTTACAAAAATACTAAAAAAACAAATATTGACAAAATACTAAGAAGAAAAATCACTTTCCTTTATCTCAAACAAACACGCATCGTTTTCTTGTATTCCGCCTCTCTCTATAATAATCCAATCACTTAGACGATAAAATTCTCTTTTTTCAGCTTCAAATCCCATTTCCTCCCAAATTCTCAACACATCTTGTGTTTCGTTGTTTTCTCTTACTATAACAAACGAACAATCAATAGCCTTTTTTAATCGCATTTCGTGATGCCATTGAGTATACTCTCTACAAGTTCCTTCATTCTTTCCTCCCTCTAACAAAATGAAAGATTCTTGCGGTTCTAAGACGTGTTCTATTGTGTCCATTTGAGAATAATAACCATCATTCTCAACATAAGAATAAGAACCGTAAGCAAGATATTGCACAATTACTTCCTTATCGGTACAATTCTTTACAATAGCCGTAGGAAAAGCCTCTTCATCTTCCCCAATCATTATGTTTACATCAATGCAAGAGGAGAATAAAAATATAGATAATAAAACAAATAGAATCTTTTTCATAAAAACATTGCATTTTTAGTTAATAAAATCGCTTTCTTTAATCTCAAAAACGAAAGCATCGTTATTTTGATTACCACCATTTAACTTTCTTTTCCAATCAGTCAAACGGAAAAATTCCCTAAGAGGAGAAGTAATATCATAATTCTTTGTCCAAACCCTTAAAACCTCACTCTCGTTTAAAGCGTCCTTTACTAAAAGAGTGTCATTGTTTGGTTTGTAATAAAAAACCCAATCAAGATGCTCTTGTGTGTAAGGATCGTCCTGATAACCATCGGTTAAACCACCTTCATGAAAACAAAAAGTTTGTTCAGGCAAAAGATTGATTTTTGTAGTGTCTATTTTCCAACTATTAGTTGTTGTATCATAGCAGCCTTTCTCGGTAAATTGCAAAGAAATCTCCCTATTAGAATTATTTTTCACAATCACAGAAGGCTCATTCCATTCATACGGGCCACATTGAAAGGCCATAGAAAGAATAATCAAACAAATAAAAAACACTCTTTTCATAATCTTAAATTTATTTTATGGTTTTTGTTTTCAACCTACAAAGTTATAATAAATTTCTTAAACTACAAAAGAATAAGAACGCAGTTTCAATTTGTTGAAACAAAGAAAGCAAAAAACAAAACGCTCGTTTGTCAAAATAAAACTAAGACTTACGAGCGTTTTTCTTTATATTATAAAATCAATCCCTATTCCTCTCCCCAAATCTTAATAGTTGTATCATACGAACCGCTGATTATTTTTGTACCATCGGGACTAAATGCTACGTAACGGACTCTGTTTGAATGTCCCTCCAAGGTTTTAAGACATTGTCCTGTGTTTGCATTCCATATCTTAATGGTTTTATCCACTGAACCGCTGATTATTTTTTTGCCATCAGGACTAAATGCTATGGAATAGACATCATCTGAATGTCCCTCCAAGGTTTTAAGGCATTCTCCTGTGTTTGCATCCCATATCTTAATGGTT
>JAGCLI010000054.1 GCA_017647065.1 Bacteroidales bacterium | reverse complement strand
TGTTTTAATAATGTTTTTGATCATTATTTTTCAAAGGGTAATAAGTTCGTTTCTCAAAGTGAGATAGAATTTTGGCTGACTACTCATAATCACGTATATTTCTTAGATGCCTTGGGTAAAGACTCTGTTTTCAGAAATGAAAAGTTTAGAGAGTTAGTTTTTATTAAGGGTTTGAAGGATATTTACACCGATGGTTTTTTTGAAAGGGGTGATGTGTTAAAGCTTTTGGAAACTTTGGCAAAGCAAACTAAGTTTGAAGAGCATAAAAAGATTGCATTAAATACTATTGAGGTTCTTTTGTCTGTTTCTCATTCGGGAAAGGAGTTTGCAGATTTTGTTTTGAAAAATGTATCTGATCAAAATGTTAGTTTTTCTCAATATAACGATAAACCATTGCTTTTGAATTTTGTGAAATTGAACGATGTTGAATCGAAAAGAGAAATGGAGGTCGTTCATGCTCTTTATGATAGTATTAAGAACAATTGTAATATTATAACTATTAGTTGTGATAGAAATTTAGATGCTCTTTATAATTTTGTAAAGAACACAAAGGTTGGAAGTAAATATCAATGGCAAATGTTGCATTTTGATGGTAATTATGATTTGCTTGAATATTATAAGGTAAAGGCATTCCCTATGTTTGTTTTGATTTCAAAGGACGGGAGAATTCTTGAAAATCCAATGCGAAATCCAAGTGAGGGTAGTTTGTTAAGGTTCTTTTGATTTTCTTTTGTTTAATTCTTGATAGTGAGGGTGGTAAAGCATGAGGGTTTCTCTTAGATGCAATGTGTCTAAGTGAGTGTATATTTCTGTTGAGACTACGCTTGCATGTCCCATCATTTCTTTTACTGCAATAAGGTTAGCACCTCCTTGAATTAAAGCCGAGGCAAAACTATGTCGAAGAATGTGTGGGTGAATATTTTTCTTTATTCCTGCCTCGTGTGCTATTGTTTTAATTGTTTGAAAGACATATTGTCGAGTTAGTTGTTTGCCTCTGCGATTTAGAAAAACAATATCTTCGCATTTAGAATCAATTTTTGGTAGTTTGCTTCTATGATTTTCAATGTATAGTCTTAGTAATTTTAAAGCCTTTTCTCCAATCGGTACAAGACGTTCTTTGTTGCCTTTGCCGAGTACTTTGATGTATTCGTGTTTGTAGTAAATATCTCCTTTTTTTAGGTTTAATAATTCACTTATTCTTAGTCCGCAAGCGTAAAGGATTTCAATTATTACACTATCTCTAAAACCATGATAGGTGCTTTTGTCAATTACTGAAAGCATTTGTTGGATTTCTTCGTGATGAAGTACAACGGGCAGGAGCTTTTCTATGCGTGAGGTTTCTAATAGTTCGCAAGGATTATTGTTAATGCGGTCACTCATTACTAAAAATTTAAAATAAGCCTTTATTCCACTGATTATTCTTCTTTTGCTACTATTTTTGACACTTAGTTGCCATAAAAAATCTTCTAAGTGTTGTAGTTTTACTGTGTGGATTGTGATCTCGGAATAGTTCTCTTGCATAAAAGCGAAAAACTTTTCACAATCTCTTTCGTATGCTTCGTATGTGTTTTTTGAAAGAGAGCGTTCTAAAAGAATATGACTTTTAAAATCGTTGAAATATTCTTTCCACATTGCGATTTATTAGGCTTTATTCAAACTTTACTGGACCTATGTTATTCATTAAACGCATGATTTTATTTGCTCTACGATTTAGATATTTCGTTGGGTAAGCGGGGTTGCGTTTAAGTGGACTTGGTAGTGCTGCGGCTATGAGTGCAGATTGTCTTTTGCTTAGTTTTTTTGCTGAACGATTAAAATAATGTTGCGATGCTGCTTCAATGCCGTATATTCCATCACCATATTCTATTACATTAAGATAAACCTCCATTATTCTTTCTTTTGACCAAAATGTTTCTATTAGAAATGTGTGCCAAACCTCTAATCCTTTTCTTAGATAACTCCTTCCATTCCAAAGAAATACGTTTTTTGCAGTTTGTTGAGAGATTGTACTTGCTCCACGCATTCCTTTGTTTTTTCTTTTTGCTTCTTTTGCTGCTATTTTAATCTGTTCAAAATCAAAACCATTGTGCGAAAGAAATAAATTGTCCTCCGAAGCAACTACAGCTTGAATAATATTTGGTGAAATTTCTTCTAAATCCACCCATTGACGCTCTACTTTACTTGGACGTTGCATCATAAGAATTGTTATAGGAGGATTTATAACTATGTATGCAAGTGTGAGTAATATGCTTAAACATAGATACGATAGAATAAAAATTCCAATGTATTTAAAGACTTTTTTAATCATTGTTATATTAATTTTGTTTGCAAAAATATAAAAATGTTGTATCTTTGCAAAATTATGAAAAAACTACTTTATTTATTGTGTATATCAGTCTTATTTTTGTCTTGTGCTTCAACAAACAAGCATAATAGACTTTTGAAAAGCAATGATGTTGATGCTAAGTATGAAGCAGCAATGAAAGCTTATGAAAAAGGAGACTATATGCACGCTAATCAATTGTTTGAAAACCTTTTGTTGTATTCAAGAGGTAGAGAAATGTCTGAAAAAGTTAATCTTTATTACGCAAAAAGTCTTTTGGGCGGTGAGGATTATTATTCAGCAGGTTTTCAGTTTGAAAGTTTTGTTAAATGGTTTCCTTATTCGCAATATGCAGAGGAAGCATTGTTTCAAGCAGCTTTTTGTAAATATTTAGAATCGCCTGAATCGTCTTTGGATCAAACCTTAACGAAGCAGTCGATAGATGCTTTTCAAGAGTATATTGAAAAATACCCTAAAAGTGAGAGAGTGGCTGAAGCAAATAAATTGATGGATGAATTACGAAATAAACTCATAGAAAAAGATTATCAAAATGCTTATAACTACTATAAAACAATGCAATATCAAGCAGCAGTAGTTAGTTTTAAGAATTTTTTGAATGATTATCCTGATTTGACAGAAAAAAGAGAAAATGCAATGTATTATATAGTGCTTGCAGGATATGAGTTTGCTCGTAATAGCGTAGCAGATAAGTTAAAAGAACGCTATGAGTCGGTAATCTTGGATTATGAGAGATATTCTGTTGTTTTTTCAAATATGAAAGATAAGAAAAAACAAGAACAATTAGAGAAAATTTATAATGAATTAAAAATAGACTATAATGGATTATAAGAGAACAAAGGCAGATACAAGTATTAAAACAAGAAATTTAAATGATTTTGATACATTGACAGGCAATCTTTACGAAACAATTGCTATGTTGAGTAAACGCTCTGATCAAATATCAGCTGATTTGAAACAAGAATTGTATAAAAAAATAGAAGATTTCGCTGTTGCTACTGATTCTTTGGATGAAATTCACGAAAACAAAGAACAAATTGAATTAGCAAAATTTTATGAACAACTTCCAAAACCTTACCTTATAGCAATTAAGGAATATATGGACGAAAAGCTCGTTTATAAAAATCCTACTACAAAGGTTGGTGTGGAAGAAAGTGATAAATAAGTAAAAACTCTATTTTAGCTATGAATTTAAGAGTTGTTGTTGCAATAAGCGGAGGTATTGCCGCTTATAAAGTGCCGTTGCTTATACGTATGTTAAAGAAAGCAGGGTGTAAAGTGAAGGTTGTGGTAACAAAAAATGCTCTTGAATTTGTTACAATACCAACTCTTCAAACTCTTTCGCAAAATCCTGTTTACAGTGATATGTTTTCTGGGATGAATTCTCAGTTTACTCAGCATATATCTTTGGCAGATTGGGCTGATATTTACATTGTGGCTCCTGCAACTGCTAATGTGATTGGTAAGTATGCAAATGGAATTGCAGATGATTGTCTTACTACAACTTTATTGGCTTTTGACAAAACAGTGTTTTTTGCTCCGGCAATGAATACAAAGATGTATCACAATAAAGTCGTGCAAGATAATATTAAGCGATTGCAGGCTTTGGACGTGAAAATGATTCTTCCCGAAAAAGGAGAATTAGCTTGTGGTGTTGTAGGAGATGGACGAATGGCAGAGCCTGAAAGTATATTTAAAACCATAGAGGAATTTCTTGAAAAAAAGCAATCTTTTGCAGGAAAAAAAGTTTGCATAACAGCAGGTCCTACATACGAACAGATAGATGCAGTTCGCTTTATAGGAAACTATTCTTCTGGAAGAATGGGTTTTGAATTGGCTCGTGTTTTTGCAGAAAAAGGTGCAGAAGTCTCTTTAATTACAGGACCAACTCAACAAATAATTGAGCATAGCAATGTAATAAGATATGATGTTAAAAATGCTGCTCAAATGTATGATAAAACAGTAGAGTGTTTTGAAAGTTGTGATATAGCAATCTTATCGGCAGCAGTTGCAGACTATACTCCAAAATCAACGTTTGATACAAAATTGAAGAAAAAGACGGATAATTTGGTTGTAGAGTTGGTTCCAACAAAAGATATTTTAGCTGAATTAGGCAGAAGGAAAAAAGGAAATCAAATTTTAGTTGGTTTTGCATTGGAAACCGACAATGAATTGGAAAATGCCAAGGAAAAACTTACACGAAAGAAACTCGATTGTATAGTTTTAAATTCTTTGAATGATCAAGGTGCAGGTTTTAATGTTCCGACAAATAAGGTAACAATCTTAGATGCAAAAGGGAATATTTATAATTCAGATTTAAAATCTAAATATGAAGTAGCATTAGATATTTCTGAAAAAATATTGAATCTATGAGAAGATTTCCTTGTTTTTTGTTTTGCGTTTTTTTTCTTTTCATCTGCATTTTCGCAAGAATTTAGAGTTAGTGTAAGTGTTAATTCTACGCAATTGCAATCCTCGGATAGAGAAGTTTTTCAACAAATACAGGAATTATTGACTGAATTTGTCAATGAAAGAAAGTGGACAGATGTTACCTATGAGGAGTTTGAGAAAATAGAAGGCTCAATTTCAATTACGATAACAGAACATAGCACACAGGAAGATTTTAAAGGGGATATAAATATTCAATTAAGACGCCCTGTCTATGGCTCTACATATACAACAACTCTTCTAAATACCCAAGAGCAAGGTTTTACATTTAAGTTTACTCAAGGACAGTCTTTGGAATTTGAACAAAATAATTACACCAATAATTTAGTTTCTACAATAGCATTTTATTTGTATTATTTCTTAGCTCTTGACGCTGATAGTTTTGAACATAACGGAGGGAATAAGTATTTTACGGTTTGTCAAAATATTGTAACGGCTTCGCAACGTTCTGCTTCAAAGGGTTGGAAAAGGGCTGAGGATAATAGGAATAAATATTGGATGGTAGAAAATTATACTAATACTACTTACAGATATATTCGCGATGCATCGTATCAATATCATCGCTTAGGATTAGATATGATGCAAGGTGATAGTCAAGCCGAAGCAAGAAATAATATAATGGAGGCAATTGAAAATATAAAACGAGCACATAGAGAAAAATCTGATTTAGTTGCCGTAAAACAATTCTTAGATGCAAAATCAGATGAAATAGTTAATATTTTCAAAGGAGCTCCACAAAATGAAAAATCAAGAGTTGTAGGGTTGATGAAAGAAATTGACCCTGCAAACACAAATAAATATGAACAAATACTACAACAAGGACAATAATAATTTAAAAAAATAAAAACGATATGAATATACCTTTCGACAGAGCATTGGTTGATCAAATCATTGCAAAAAACAATATCAAAAGTGTAGCAAAAGCATCTATAAGAGAAGTAAAAAAGATAATAGATGATGTGGAAGCAGCAACAGGAGAAAAATTTGTGAGAATGGAAATGGGTATTCCAGGAATTCCTGCTGTGCAATTAGGAGTTGATGCAGAAATTGAAGCATTGAAAAATGGCTGTGCTGCAATCTATCCAGATATTTACGGAACAAAAGAATTGAAACACGAAACAGCACGTTTTGTAAAAAATTTCCTTGACGTAGAAGTAGAAGACGATGCTTGCGTTCCAACAGTAGGAAGTATGCAAGCAAGTTTTGCAGCTTTTATGACAATTGCTCGTTTAGACGAAAAGAAAAATAAAATCTTATTTATAGACCCAGGCTTCCCTGTTCAAAAACAACAATGTAATATATTAGGAATAGATACTTTACACTTTGATGTTTACGATTATAGAGGAGAAAAATTAGAAGCAAAATTAGAAGAATATCTTGCAACAGGAGAAGTAGCAGCAATGATTTACTCATCTCCAAACAATCCTGCTTGGTTCTCATTCAACGAAATGGAACTTCAAATCATAGCAAAGGTTGCAAATAAGTATGATGTAATAGTTTTAGAAGACTTGGCGTATTTCGGAATGGACTTCCGTCAAGATTTTTCTAAGCCAGGCGTTGCACCATATCAACCAACAGTTGCAAAATGGGCAAAGAAATTCGTTTTAATGATTTCAGGTAGTAAAATATTCTCATACGCTGGACAACGTATTGCAGTAATGGTTATTAGCAAAGACTTGTTTGATATGAAAACAGAGCACATGAAGAAATATTTCACACAAGATTGCTTTGGCCGTGCAATAATCTTCGGTTCTCTTTATGCATTAACATCAGGTACAGCATTCTCTCCACAATATGCTTTAACAGCAATTTTCAAAGCATGCAACGATGGAACATACAACTTTGCAGAACCTTTGAAAGAATACGGAAGAAAAGCAGAACAAATGAAAAAAGCTTTGGTTGAAAACGGATTTAAAATCGTTTACGACAAAGACTTAGATGTAGATGTTGCAGATGGCTTCTATTTCACTTTCTCTTACCCAGGACTTACAGGAGAAGAAATGTTAGGAGAATTAGCTTATTATGGAATTAGTGCTATTTCTTTGGGCGTTTGTAGAAGTACCAGAACAGAAGGAGCAAGAGCTTGCGTTTCTTTAATACCAAATGAAATGATACCTGTCTTTGCTCAAAGAGTTAAGAAATTCCACGAAGACCACCCAATCAAATAAAGTATAAATGCAACAACAATATAAAAGACTTATCCTTTTACCTCAAAAGGATAAGTCTGTTTTGCGTAAGCACCCTTGGATTTTCTCTGGTGCATTACAAAAATCAAAAACCGAAATAAAAGAAGGAGAATTAGTAGAGGTATATAATAGCAATAAAGACTTCTTATGCGTTGGTTTTTGGCAAAATGCGAGTATTGCCGTTAAAGTTTTGTCTTTTGAAAAGGAGCAAATCAACTATGATTTTGTTTTAAACAGAATCAAACAAGCCTATGATTATCGCAAAAGTTTAGGTTTTTTCTCCAATCCTTCAACAAATATTTTTCGTTTAATCAATGCAGAGGGAGATTTTATGCCTTCGTTAATAGCGGACTATTACAACGGACTTGTAGTCTTGCAATTCCATAGCGTAGGTATGCTAAATCTTCAAGAATATATTGTAAAAGCTTTACAAGAAGTTTTACAAGAAAACTGTAAAGCTATTTTCTCAAAATCTTCTTCTACTTTGCCAAAACAAAACGAAGGAGAAACTGATAGATTCTTGTTTGGAAACATTGAAGGCGAATGGTTTGCAAAAGAAAATAATCTTTCATTTCGCATAGACTTTAATCAAGGACAAAAAACAGGATTTTTCATTGACCAAAGAGTTAATAGGGAATTGGTAGGAAGCCTTTCCAAAGATAGAAACGTTTTAAACGCTTTTTCTTACACAGGAGGATTTTCTCTTGCGGCGATTCAAGGTGGAGCAAAAAAAGTATTAAGTCTTGATATTTCAAAAAGAGCCGTGGAATTGTGTGAAGAAAATGTTAGAGTTAATTTTCAAAATCACAATCACCAAGCCTTAGCAGTAGATGTCTTAGAATATTTAGATCAAGTGCCAAAGGGAGAGTTTGATTTAATTGTTTTAGATCCACCTGCTTTTGCAAAACACAATAGAAATCTTAATCAAGCCTTAAAAGGTTATAGACAAATCAATCAAAAGGCAATGGAAAAGATTGCAAAAGGAGGATTCTTATTTACTTTTTCTTGCTCGCAAGCCGTTAGTAGAGAGGATTTTGGAACTATGCTTTTCTCTTGTGCGGCCCTTGCAAATAGAAAGATTAGAATAGTACAACGTTTGCCTCATGCAATGGATCATCCTCAGTCAATTTTCCATCCCGACGGAGAGTATTTAAAGGGATTTTTGCTTCAAGTTGAATAATCATTAAAATTTTTTTTAATTTTGCCAACGATTTTGAGAAAATAAACAATGGAAACGCTAATATTATTGATAGAAACAGCAACAGCAAAATGTTCTTGTGCATTGGCAAATGAGCAAGGTATTGTTTCGTATTCTGAAAGCAATGAACCAAATTCTCATTCTGCTAAATTATCATTGCTAATCGAAGATTTGTTTTCTCAAACTTCTTATAATTATTCCGACTTATCAGCAATTGCAGTCTCAATAGGGCCGGGTTCTTACACCGGATTAAGAATAGGAGTCAGCACAGCAAAAGGATTGGCATACGCTTTGGATATTCCGGTTATTGCATTAAAGACTTGCGAAATTTTTGCAGCCCCTGTATTGGAGAAAAACCCAAATGCCTGTTGTGTATCTATGATTGACGCAAGACGAATGGAGGTTTACTCTACTATTTATTACGATAAAAAAGAGATAAAGCCTTGTTCGGCAGATGTTTTGGAAGAAGGAATTTACGATAGTTATCTTTCTGATAAAAAAGACGTAGTTTTAGTTGGAGATTGCTTAGAAAAAACAAAAAAAGTCTTTGAAAAAAATAATTTTTTCTTTGATTTTTCTGTAGAATTGACTGCAAAAAATATGCAAAGCTTAGCATTTGAAAAATATAATAAAAAAGAATTTGTTGATGTTGCTTACTTTGAACCATTTTATTTAAAAAATTTTGAAGCAGCACCGTCAAAAGTAAAAGGATTACATTAGTGGGAAAAAATAAATTAGCGAGATTTGCCGAAAATGAAACGTTTGCAAATCTTTTTCAATTAACATACGAGCAAATAACAAAAGAAGGATTTGCTTTAAAAGGTAAATGGAACGAAGATTTCTTTAAAAACGACAATCCAATCGTTTTAGAATTGGGCTGTGGTAAAGGAGAATACACCGTGGGCTTGGCAAAAAAATATCCAAATAAAAACTTCATTGGCATAGACATTAAAGGAGCAAGACTTTGGAGAGGTTGCAAAACTTCAAACGAAGACAAAATGACAAATGTCGCCTTTGTAAGAACACATATTCAAATGATAGAAAGTTATTTTGCAGAAAATGAGGTTTCAGAAATTTGGATAACATTCCCAGACCCCCAATTGAAAAAGCCAAATAAACGTCTAACTTGTGAAAGATTTCTGAAATTATATAAAAACATATTAAAACAAGATGGAATTGTACATTTGAAAACCGATTCACAAGAATTGTATGAATATACAAAAGATGAAGTTTTAATTCCTTCAAAAAGAGAAATCCTTTACAATACAAATGATTTATATAATTCTGATTTTAAGGAAGATGTTATTGAAATACAAACCTTTTACGAGGCAATGTATTTGAAAATAGGCAAACCAATCACTTACTTGAAATTTAAATTAACATAATAATAAGAAAGTATAAACGTTTTTGAAATAATAACAAATAAATAAAATAAGAAAAATGAAAAGAACAATCACAACATTCTTTATGCTTATCTGTTCTGTTTTTGCTTTTGCACAACAAGCAGATGATGCTGCAGCCACAAACAAGTGGATTGAAACATACGAAAATTTAAACACAGCAAAAGATTGGAATTCTATGCTATCACAAGCAGAAAGTTGCAAAGCAGAAGTTCCAAATTGGGAATTTGTTTACTATTATGAAGGATTGGCAAATTTTAACCTTAAAAACTACCAATCAGCAGTATCTGCATTTGATAAATTCATAGAAAAAAACACAGCAACTCCTGCTGCATATCTTTATAGAGCAAATTCATACTTAGAAATGAAAGAAGCTGATTTTGCAATAAGAGATTACGAAACATATTTGCAAACAAATCCTAACGATGTTGCAGTTATGTTAAACAAAGCTGAGGCAAGAATGATAAAAAAAGACTATGCAAATTACATAAACGAGCTTACAGCAGTTTTAGCAATAGAACCAACAAACGTAGGAGCACTACAAAACAGAGCATCTGCATACGCAATGCAAAAAAATTGGCAAGCAGTTATCACAGACTTAACTTCTGCACTTGCAATAGAAGAAAAAGCAGCCCTTTATTATGATAGAGGATTTGCAAACTATTCTATGAAAACACCAGAAAGTCTTCAAGCAGCAGTAAGCGACTTTACAAAAGCAGAAGAAAAAGGAATGAAAACAGAACAATTGTTTAATTCAAGAGCAGTTTGTAACAAAGCATTGAAAAACTTTGCACAAGAAGCAGAAGACTATACAAAACTTATAGAACTTAATGCAAACAACGAAAAATACTACTACAACAGAGGAGTAGCTTTATTTAAAGCAGAAAAATTCCAAGAAGCCTTGGCAGATTTCACAAAAGCAATCGAATTAAAAGCAGACTATGTAAATGCTTACAAATACAGAGCAAATACATACGGTAAATTAGGTGATAAAAAATCACAAGCAGCCGATGCAGCAAAAGTAAAAGAATTGCAAGGCCCTGCAAAATAAAACTGAAAAAAGATAAAAAATAAAGAAAGACGGAGATTTAGAAGAAAAACTCCGTCTTTTTTCTTTGTTTTATTTGGATATGTATTAAATTCTTTATAATTTTGCGAGCTGATTTAGGAAGAAATAAAAAAAATAATATAATGGAAAATAATAAGTTATTTGCTGAATTTCCCGAAGTTACAACTCAACAATGGGAAGAAGTGATAACAGCTGACCTTAAAGGTGCTGATTACAACAAGAAATTGATTTGGAAAACTTTAGAAGGCTTTGACGTTAAACCTTATTACAGAGCAGAAGACCTTCAAACACTTGAATATCTTAATGGAAACCCTGCACAAGCTCCATTTGTAAGAGGTTACAAAAAAACAACAAATGCTTGGGATATTCGTCAAGATGTGATTGAATGTGATGCAAAAACAGCAAACGCAATTGCATTAGCAGGAATAGAAAGAGGAGTAAATTCTTTGGGCTTAGTTGCTAAAAGCATTAAAACAGCCTCTGATATGAAGGCTTTATTGGCAGGAATCAACTTAGAAGAAGTTAAAATCAACTTTATTAAGAGTGATAACTACCTTGAAACATTAAAACTATTCATAGAAGAAGTTAAATCTCAAAACTTAGATAAAGAAAAAGTTAAAGGTTCAATAAACTTTGATGCATACGCATACGCATTATCTCATGGTAAATTCTACGAAGATTTAGACAAGAGTTACAATACATTAGTTGAGATAATCAATTTAGTAAAAGAAAACATACCTGCATTTGATGTATTAACAATCAATGCAAGTGCTTTCAACAATGCAGGAGCATCAATAGTTCAAGAATTAGCTTATACATTATCTGCTGCAAACGATTACCTTTACAACCTAACTCAAAAAGGAATTCCAGCACATTCAGTAGGATACAGAACAATCTTTGCATTTGCAACAGGTAGCAACTACTTTATGGAAATAGCAAAATTGAGAGCTGCACGTCTTTTATGGACAAAAATCATGGAACAATACGCTCCAAAATGTGAAACAGCATATCAATTACACATTCACACAGAAAGTTCATTCTACAACAAAACAATATACGATCCATACGTAAATATGTTGAGAACAACAACAGAAACAATGTCAGCAGCAATAGCAGGAGCAGACTCAATTTCTGTATATCCATTTGACGTAGCTTACAAAAAAGCAGACGAATTCTCAACTCGTATAGCAACAAACCAACAAATCCTATTAAAAGAAGAATCTTACTTAGATAAAGTAGTAGACCCATCAGCAGGATCATATTATATCGAAAGCTTAACAAACGCAATAGCAGAAAAAGCTTGGGAAATATTCAAAGGATTAGAAGAAAAAGGTGGATTTGTTGAAGCAATAAAAGCAGGAATCATACAAGACGCA
>JAGCLI010000053.1 GCA_017647065.1 Bacteroidales bacterium | reverse complement strand
ATATACCAAATTTTTCACTCCTTAAACCAAAACCATATCAAACAATACAGACACAAACAAATACAACAACACTCAACACAAATAATAAAATTGATCTAAAATTAACATTAAAAGATTTGGATATGATAACAGATTTATTTGCTCTCAATATGAGTGTTGCCCCACAAACCCTTTTGACTGCAAATATCAATCCTCAGCAAGACTTAATTCTCAACTTAAATTCTGATTATTTTATTTACGACACTTATATTTTTAGGGACATTTCATTAAATTCCAATGCTAACAATGGACTATTTGACAATAATTTAAAAATTAGCAACATCAATATAGATGATAGTTTAAGCATAAGTGCAAACGATTTGAATCTTTCTTACAATAATGGTAAAATTTTACTAAAATTACAAGCAGGAATGGGAGAAACCGACAACCTTTCAACTAATTTAGACTTCAAAGGCTTTTTAACACAAGATGGATTACAAGGTTATTTTAGCAATTCTTACATAAACATAGCACAATCCACAATAAACTTAAACGATAATCACTCTATAAGATACTTTGACAATGCACTATCACTGCTAAATTTTAGTCTAAAACAAAATAAAGGCTCAATCACCCTCAATGGTGAAATATCAGACAGACCAAACAATAAATTAGATGTAATTTTCAAAGATTTAGATATATCAGCCTTTAATCCAATTCTCAATTCCTTTGGATTAAATCTAAAAGGTCAAATAAATCAAAAAGTAATATTAAGAAATATTTTAAGTAATTTTAGTCTTACATCCAATTTAGTAATAAATGATTTAGCCGTAAACGACATCAATCTTGGTAAAGCAAGCTTCAATATAAATAATGCTTTAACAAAAGAAGTATTTGCAACAACAATAAAAATGCAGTACCAATCACAAGACAAAAAGACAACACTACCATTATCCATAAAAGGCTTCATCAACACAAAGAGCAAAGAGAACAATCTTGATTTAAAACTCTCTATGGATAATCTTGATTTAAAAATAATAGAACCTTACCTTACTTCATTATCCTCAGATATCGGAGGAACACTCTATACAAAAGATTTAAAAATCAAAGGACCTTTTACTCAACCAAACATATCTGGAGTTTTAGAAGCAAAGAATGCTCACCTAAAAATAGATATACTAAATATTACTTATGATTTTAATGATAAGATTTATTTAAACAATAATATTTTCTCATTCAAAAACTTCACCCTTTCAGACAAACAAAAAAATAAAATAGTAGTTAACGGAGATATTACACACCATAATTTCACTGATTTTGACCTTAATATAAATGCAGTTGCAGATAAACTAAAAATATTAGACACAGATGAATATTCCGATCAAATGTATTACGGAACAGCCTTTGCTTCAGCCACAGCGGATGTTAAGGGAGATTTAAATCACTTAAACATTGATGTTGTAGCACGTACAGAAAGAGGAACTATTTTAACCGTTCCGATTTCAAGTAAAACATCTGCAACACAAAATTCCTTTATAAAATTCATTACAATACAAGACACAACATCAATTTCCTTAGAAGATAAAATCAAAAAAGAAGAAACCCAGGGTTTAACCTACGACATATCCGTGGATTTGAATGTTACACCTGATGCACAACGTATTCTACCTATGGATTTTAATCAATTAAAAGGTGACCTTTCCGCAAAAGGAAATGGAGATTTAAAAATAGCCTTAGGTAGCGAAAGAGAACTTTCGTTAATTGGAGGAATAGAAATTGAAAATGGACAATTCAAAATGTCTGTTATGGATATGATGGCTAAAACCTTTGAAATAGAACAAGGAGGAAGTCTTACTTGGACAGGAGAACCTGCAGGAGGAAATTTAGACCTTCAAGCAATCTATAAAACCAAAGCATCTCTTATGCCAATACTTGGTTCCGAATATTCCAAAGCAGTCGATGTACAATCTATTATCAAACTTACCGGAAGTATGATGAACCCTCAGCCAAAGTTTGACATTAGATTACCAAACACAGACGATAATACAGTTGAGAGACTCTTTATGAACATTGATAGAAACGATGAAAAAGCAATGTTGGAACAAACAGTCTCTCTCCTATTTCTTCATCAATTCTATTCAGCAGAAGGAAATTACGAAAACACTGTAATGGAAACAGGAATTTCTTCTGCATTCGAGGCTGCCTTTGGGCAAATTAGCGGAATGCTTACTGATGTTATCAGAGTAGTTGATGTAAATATGAATTATTCTCGTGGAACTGAAACAACATCTGACCAATTTGATGTAAACCTTTCAAGAGATTACGGACGTTGGGTAGTGAATGTAAATTCAAGTTTCGGTACAGGAGAGAATGTTTCCACAGCAACGCAAGAAACAAACGCTATTATTGGAGATGCATACGTAGAATACAAAATGACAGACGCTTTTCGCGTAAGAGTATTCAATCGTTCAAACGCCAATGATTTTACAAAATATAACATATCTCCTTTTACCCAAGGTGTGGGTCTTTTCTATCGTAAACAATTCGATAGTATTCACGAAATATTTCGCAGAAAAAAGAAATAAAAGCAAAGAATAAATAAATTTTTGCAAAGAAATATTTTAATAATTCTTGCAAATTACATAATGTAAGTACTCTATAGTTTTATTAGTTTTGATATGGCGATTTTCAGACTCATTATCAGCTTTAAATCTATTATATTCCTTTTCAAAGCACCCATATTCACCTCGTTTAGACATTATTTCTCTTATCTCTTCAAAAGACATTAAACCTTCATTATTATAACTAAGAAAAATATATTTTGCATCTGCATTCATAATCAAATCTTCAAAAGTCTTTTTAACCTCCCTTTTAATTGAGTATTTTGACTTTTGATTTGAGTAATCCCTCATTCCTGTTTTTCCTTTTAAGATTGGATTATCATAGCGTGCTATTGTCTCCAAAACATGATAGTTTGCAGAATATTGTCTTTGATTATAAGGAGGATCCAAATAAAGAATATCTGTTTTTATTCTGCGAATAAGTTCATTAGCATCTTCATTATACACATAGTGTTCTTGATCATTATAAATCATTTCTGCAGGTTTCATTATTAAACTCTTTTGTGCAGATGATTTTATATTTTTAAGAAATGCCCCATATACAGATGCTGTATTTGCAACCTTATCTATATTTTCAATTAAAGTAGCTAAAAGAAAGTAATATTCACTATCATTGATTTTATTCAATTTGTACCATTGTTCAATCTTGTTTCTTATCGCATCACATTTCGCTCCATTTTCATCAGTGAAATACAATCGATATTCATCTCCGTCATTTCTATCTCCTTTGCAAAAACTTTCATAAACAAAACCTTTTTCACCTTCAATAGAAGAAAGATATTCACAAACTATTTCAACGATATTGCCATCTATAATATAGTTTTTATTATTCAATTCTTCCTTAATACCATTAAATAATAAAGGTTTATGATTTGCTATATATTGTTTACTTAAAACATAACTATAATACTGCAAATCATTAGCAATGACAGTAAACCCTTTCTTTTTAAAAAATTTACCAACAGCTGCAGTACCTGAAAACAAATCACAAAATACTTTATTATTTTTTTTATCCCCACCAATTATTTCAGATATACACTCATCTAAGAAAGGTAACAAAGAAAATTTACTGCCTATATAATTCATAATAACAAAATTAAATATATGTTAATCGTCTGAATAAAGTTTTTTCATTATAAAATTAGAAGTATATTTACTTGCTTCTTCTGTTATTTTTTTAACACACGTTTTTCTATACTCAACAGGATCGTATTGATAGCACCCCACACAGCCTAATTTCTTAGAATAATTTTCATCTCCTTCATAGAACGAATATGGATTCCCCTTTATATTTTTTGCATCCCAACGTTTATCTGTTTCTTTACATTTCTTACAAATTTGTCTTTTAGCATCATTAGCTGCTTTACATAATGGTTGAAAATCTTCATATCGTTGTGTCTTAACATTTCCTACTCTTGCATCATCTTTTCTTCCATTTTTGTGATCAACTTCTATTTTAGTATTATCGCTATCACCTTTTATTCCAAGCATTACACACTTTTGTTGCTGGTAATAGTCTTTTATTTCCTTTTTTATGTTTTGATTAAAAGGTTCTTCTTTATTTAGCCCTACTAATTTTATTGCATCAATAGAATTTCCTTTTGTTTTTGTCTTATCAAATTCTATTAAATATTTTTTAGCAAGTGAAGAAGATTTTCTACACCAAGAGCCTCCATTACCAAGTTGTAATTCTTTATATTTACCTACAAATTCAGTAACATCTACCCAACGACTAATACCTTGTTTATCTGGTTTTGCTAATTCTAAAAACAATTCGGTTTTTGTCATATCTAAAATTCTTTTTTGAAAACAAAAATATATTCGTGTTTAAATAAGAAATAATCACTCATCATCGCTCTATATTTCCATATATTGTGTTGTCCAAGTTTTCCTCTATTCCCTT
>JAGCLI010000052.1 GCA_017647065.1 Bacteroidales bacterium | reverse complement strand
TGGAAATTTCGATATTAGCCTTGGAGCATTGATAGAAGCACATGGTTTTGCTGCAAAAGAAAGAAAAAAACTTTCAAAGCAAGAAATAGACTCAATGATGCTTTATGTTGGATATGAAAAATTACGATTAGAAGACGACAAACTAATAAAACAATATCCTCAAACCAAGATAGACTTCAACGCAATCGCACAAGGATACACCACAGACCAAATAAGCAATTATTTAAAACGCAATAACATCAATCAACACATAGTAGATGTAGGCGGAGAAGTATTTGCAAGCGGGAAAAAGCCCGATGGACAACAATGGAGAGTAGCAATAGAGGAGCCATCCAAAGATATGTATGCAGAAAGAGAGTATAATAGTTTCATAAAACTTGAAAACAAATCAATAGTTACAAGTGGCAATTACAGAAAATACATAGAAGAAGACGGAATTCGCCTTTCTCACACAATAAATCCAAAGACCGGGTGCTCTGTGTCGCACAATTTGCTAAGCGTTTCTGTGATTGCACAAGATGCAACAACGGCTGACGGATTAGCAACTGCCTTTATGGTAATGGGAAAAGAAAAAGCAGAAGAGTTTCTCAATACTCACCCAGAATATGATGCTATTTTCATCTATTCAACCAAAGAAGGAGAAATAGAAACCACACACACAAAAAATCTTGACCAAATATTAGAAAAAGCAGAATAGATGTTTATAAAACAAATAGAAAATTTCTGTAATTTCCCCTTAACACAAGATCAAGAAAATCTTGTAAAAAATCTCTCAAACTTTATTTTTCACAAAGACGACTGCAATATCTTTATTTTAGACGGCTATGCAGGCACAGGAAAAACCACAATAATTTCTGCACTGATCAAAACACTACCTTATTATAATATAAGGACAGAATTACTCGCACCAACAGGACGAGCAGCCAAAGTATTAAGCAATCGTTCCTTACAACAAGCCTACACAATTCATAAAAAAATCTACTACACTCAAACAGATTATTATTCAAATATATGCCTTAAACTAAAAGAAAACAAGAATCACCACACCCTTTACATAATTGACGAAGCCTCAATGATAGGAGAAGGCGATAATTTACTTTCAGACTTATTCTCTTACGTGAAAAACGGAGTAAAAAACAAGGTAATACTTCTTGGAGACAAAGCTCAACTTCCACCCGTTGGCAGTAATGAGTCTTTCGCTCTTAATCCTAATTATTTAAGACAAAGATTTTTTGAACCAATAGAATATTATCAACTAACACAAGTAGTAAGACAAGCCTTGCAATCGGGAATTTTGAAAAATGCAGCAAACATTCGTTGGGCTTTAAACAACAAATTGCAACTGCCAATCTTCAAAACACAAAACCACAAAGACTTTAAACAAATAGAAGCTATTGATTTTGAAGATACACTCGTCAATCAGTACCGACAAATCGGCGAAAAAGAAGTAGTAGTCGTAACAAGAAGCAACTTTGCCGCCAATCAACTCAATCAATACATTAGAAACAGAATTTTAGAAAAAGAAAACATAATAGATATTGGCGAAAAACTAATGTCAATTCGCAACAACTATTATTGGCAAACGGAAAATGAATATTCCGACTTCATAGCAAACGGAGATATAGTAGAGGTCACTAATATATATTCTTACGAAGAAAAATTCGGATTCAATTTTGCTAATATTGAAGCAAGGATTAACGAAAGCAAAATACCTATAGAACTAACTATTATGCTCGATACCCTAAGCGAAAAACAAGCCCACCTATCACAAGAAAAAGAAAGACAACTCTATGAGGCGATTTTTTCTTACTATCAAAAAGATTGCAACAACAAAGCACTCATTCACAAAGCTGTAAAAGAAGATAAATATTTCAACGCCTTACAAGTAAAATTTTCAAAAGCCATTACCTGCCACAAAGCACAAGGAGGAGATTGGCACACCGCATTTGTGCTGAACGAAGTCCCAGCCTCAGAAGCAATAAATCAAGACTACTTCCGTTGGCTCTATACCGCAGTAACACGAGCAAGAGAACAAATTTTCTTAGTGAACTTTTCCGAAGAATTTTTCTTAGAATAAGATTATTATTTCTTTGTTTTATTTCAAGAAATATTAGTTCACTGTTTTAAAAATTCTATTCCAACGAATCTTTTTTAGGAATGAGTTTTGATCTTTATTAAACGACATCCACACAACAGAAGCTTTTCCAACTATATGATCCTCTGGAACAAATCCCCAATAGCGAGAATCGGCTGAATTATGACGATTATCTCCCATCATAAAATAATAATCCATTTTAAAGGTATATTCTTCCCCTACTGTTGCCTTTTGTTTTTCAAAAACTTCAATTGCTCTTTGATAAAAAGCTATATTATCTTGTGTAAGTTTTACTTTCATTCCTTTTTTAGGAATAGTTATAGGACCATAATTATCATTATTCCAGCCCAAATCTTTGTGAGGGAACATTGCAGGGTCATTAAATCCTTTTTTTGTTATCACAGGCTCAATGCTTTCAACATAAGGAAACTTTTCTATCGCTTGTTTTATTTCTTTTGACAAAGGAAGGGTTGCATAATTCTTTAAATTATTGATAGACATTGTATCAATTCCTGCTTGCAAAAGAAAACTTTGTTTATCGTAAATATCAGGGTGGATAAATAATTTGCAGTAATATTTTGTTTGTTGAGAAGACAATTGTACATCTTCATTCAATGGTTCCACCTCTACAAAAGGATTAGTAGTTAAAGTTTCTATTTGTGTTTGAGAAAGAGGAAGATAATAAAAATAATACATCATTGCCATATCTTCTTTACTTACTCCAAGATCCAAAAGTTCACTTTCATTTAATGTATTATTTTCTTTTGTAATTATTCTATGAGTTAATTGAAAATCTTCTGGACTTTCCATAGGTTTTCCATTGATATGCACCACTGCATTCTCAATTGAAAGCACCTCTCCTGGCAATCCTATACAAGTTTTTATGAAATTTTCTTTCTTGTCTATTGGACGCGAAATTATTTCTCCAAACTCATCTTTATTACTCCAAACTCTATCTCGTCCATATCTTCTTACAAGAGAATAATAACTTTCATTTGATTGATAAAAAGTAGAAACCGTATCACCATCAGGATAATTAAACACCACTGCATCGCCTCTTTCAACTTTTCCAAACCCTGGTAAACGATGATAATCAAGCTCAATCCAATCAAGATAACTCTTTATGTTGAGTCCAGGTATTGTATGATGCATAAGAGGTAAAGCCAAAGGAGTGTTAGGTACCCTTGGACCATAGGCTAACTTACTTACAAACAAACAATCTCCCACCAACAAACTTTTTTCCATAGAAGAAGAAGGTATCATATAACTTTCAAAGAAATATGTTCTTATAACACTTGCTGCAACAATAGCAAAAACGATACTATCAACCCAATCTCTTATAGTAGAAATCTTAAAAGTTGGTAAATCTTTTGGATGCGTATAAGTTTCTTTTTTAGAAAATCCAAGAATAGGAAGAATAACAAAAGGGATTAAAATAGAGAGTAATTGATACCAAAAACCATTTTTTCTAAAACACTTAACCGTCTCTACAATCATAAGCATTATAATAAAGACATTAAGAAAAGGAATCAAAGAGTATAGAAACCACCATTTTTTCTTATCAATTATCTTTATCCATACCCAGATATTCCAAAATGGAATCAAAACATAATATGGTTTTTCGCCTGCTTTTTCAAATATTTTCCACAAACCTACTACGGAAACAACAAAAGCCAATAAAATACAAATCAAATAAATATCCATAATATTACAATTTTATTAAAATAAAACAATAAAACTAACGTTAAACACTAAATAAATATTGTCAATAAATATGAAAAGAGTTATTTTATTTTGTTTTTTATTAAGCAGTTTGCTTTCTTTTTCACAAAACGATACTTTAAGATTTGCCACAACAAAGACAGGACAAACCTTAGCCTTGATAAATTATTTTTATGTAGATACTACCAACTTAGAAAAAATATCCGAAAAAGGAATAGAGGCTATGTTAAAAGAACTTGACCCTCATTCAGTTTTCATAAACAAAGACGAAGTAAAGAAAATGAACGAACCATTGGAAGGCAACTTTGATGGAATTGGCGTTAGTTTTCAATTGCTTAACGATAGCATTCACGTAGTAGAGGTAATAAGCGGAGGACCTGCCGAAAAGGTTGGAATGTTTGCAGGAGACATTATAATAAAGGTAGATGACAAACACGCAACAGGAGATTCAATAAAAAACGATTGGGTTTTCAAAAACCTAAGGGGCGAAAAAGGCTCAAAGGTAAAAGTAAGTGTTAAAAGAGCAAACAGAAAAGAGCCTATAACATTCAACATAACAAGAGATAAAATACCTATTCATAGCATTGACACTTGGTTTATGCTCGATGATTCAATTGGATATATACGTTTGAATCGTTTTGCTCAAACCTCAACCGATGAATTCTCTCAAGCAATAAAAGAACTCAAAGAACAAGGAATGAAAGATTTGATTTTCGATTTACGAAGCAATGGAGGAGGCTATTTAAACATAGCATTTGAAATTGGAGATCACTTTTTATCAGGCAATAAGACAATAGTATATACACAAGGCATACATTCACCAAAACAAACCTACGACGCAACAAGAAAAGGTCTTTGGGAAGAAGGAGGACTTGTGATTTTAGTAGATGAATACACAGCCTCAGCCTCCGAAATCGTTAGTGGAGCAGTACAAGATTGGAAGAGAGGAAAAATTGTTGGACAAAGAACATTCGGAAAAGGTTTAGTTCAACGTCCTTTTACGCTCGAAGACAAAAGCCAAATACGTCTTACAACATCAAGATACTACACTCCAAGCGGAAGATGTATTCAAAAACCATACACAGCAGAACAAGACTCAGCCAATACAGCAGATAGTATCGCGTGGGGAATAATGCCAGATGTTGTTATCCCACAAGATACTTCAAGAGCAAGCGATTATCTTATCAACTTACGCTCAAAAGGTCTTTTTAACTCCTTTGCACTAAGTTGGGTTGAAGAAAACAGAGAAGATTTCCTTAAAAAAGCACCCGATTTCACCACATTTGAAAAAGAATACGAAAAATTAGGACTATTAAAAGAGTTTGAAAACTACGCAAAACAAGAAGGCGTAGAAAAAATACAAATAAAAAAAGAATGGGTTAATCAAATTGTCATCAACTATTTAAAGAAAGAAATAGAAGATTCAACATCTTGCTATCGTTCTTATGAAGACTACGCAAAAGCCCTTACCGAAAAAGACAAATTAGTAAAAGAAATAATAGAAAACGCCTCAAAAGAAGACGAAAAAATGAAGGATATGAACAAAGAATCCGACATTTATATCGCCTCAACCCTTAAAGCACTCATCGCTCGCAATCTTTACGGAGTAAAATACTATTACATGGTTGTAAAAGAGAACGACAAAGAACTACAACAGGCTATAGAAATAATAAAACAAGACAAATAACCACCTTCGTAAGTCCGTTTGCAATAAAAATAAATTTGTTTTACCACCACTTAACGCCAAATG
>JAGCLI010000051.1 GCA_017647065.1 Bacteroidales bacterium | reverse complement strand
TAGGACAAGTTGTGCTAAGAAAACAAGTTAGTCAAAACATTGAAACAATAGATGTGTCAAATCTTCAAAGCGGTGCTTACATCGTAAGAATAAAAACACAACGAGGCTTTGCTAATAAAAAGATTCTGATAGAATAAAACAAAGAAATAAAAAAATAAAGCAAAGAAATAATTTTTTAATTCTTTGCTTTATTTTTTTTATTTAAAGACTTATTTTTTTAGAAGTAAATATCTCTTTCTCCGTTTTCTATTTTGCAGAGATTGTCTTCTATCTTTCTTATAAGTTCTTTCTTTTCTACTTCGGCAAACATTGATTTTATCAATTCTATTCCTTTCATCTTTGTTTCTGCTGAGGCAAAATCTTCAAGGTATTCTCTAAAAGTAAACATCGCATTAGGCAAGCAGTATTGTTTTATTAAGCCTGGTTTTGCTAAGTCCATGAAATCGCCACCTACTCTGTGTTTTCTGTAACAGCCTGTGCAGAATGAAGGAATGTAACCTCCGTCTATGAGTGAGGAAATAACTTCTTCTAATGTTCTGTGGTCGCCTGTTGAGAATTGTGTGCCGGTTCCTTCCTCTTCGTGTGCGTATGAGCCCGGGTTTGTCTTGCTTGCAGCAGAGATTTGACTTACTCCGTATTCTATTAGTTCGTTTCTCATTTTGTCGTTCTCTCTTGTAGAAAGTATTATGCCAGTATATGGTAACGCAATACGGATTATGGCAACAAGTTTTTTGAAATCATCATCGCTTACAGGGTGTGGAATATTTTCTGCTGTTGGTGCTCCGATTGCAGGCTCCATTCTTGGAACGGAAACTGTGTGTGGGCCACAGCCATAGCACTCTTCAAGGTGTTTTGCATGCTCCATCATTGCCAAAACTTCAAATCTATAATCTGTAAGTCCGAATAATGCACCTATTCCTACATCATCAACTCCACCTTCCATAGCTCTGTCCATTACAGTCAAGCGATAAAGGTAATCTGCCTTTGGTGTGCCTGCTGGGTGGAAGTCTTTGTATTTTATTTCATCGTATGTCTCTTGGAAACAAACGTATGTACCAATTTTTTCTGCTTTTAATCTTGCAAATTCTTCAACTTCCATTGGTGCAAGCTCTACGTTTATTCTTCTAATGTAGTCTTTGCCTCCTCTTTCTTTGACTCCGTAGGTCGTGCGTATTGCTTCAACCATATAATCGGTGCCGTTTTTGTTGTTTTCTCCACAAATCAAAAGAGCTCTCTTGTGTCCTTGTTTCAAAAGTGCAGAAGTTTCTTCGGCAATTTCTTGCATTGTAAGAATTTTTCTTTTGATTAGTTTGTTGTCTCTACGGAAAGAACAGTAAGTGCAATTGTTTACGCAAATATTTCCTGTATAAATAGGAGCGAAAAGCACAAGGCGTTTGCCGTATATTGCTTCTTTTACTGTTTTTGCAGTTTCCATTATTTTGTGGATAGTATCTGCATCTTTTACTCTTAACAAACAAGCAACATCTTCAAGATTTAAGCCTTTTAATTTTAAGGCTTTGTTTAATATTTCATTAACCTGAGAAGTTGTAGGTATTTGTCCTTCTATCAAATTATAGAGTTTATCTCTATCAATGAAATTAGTGTTACGTTTTTCTATATTCATATTATTGATTTTTTTGATTCGTTATATTTTTTGATAATATTGATTTTACTTCTACGTCTTTTAGTCTTCCGATTTTGCCTGTTAGGGCGTTAATCTTATCGGAAGAAGTTTCAATGATTAAGGTAATAATATTTAAGCCTTTATCTGGCAAAGGCAATCCTTGACGAGCTAAAATAAAGTCGCTGTACTGAGAAATGATTTCATTTACCTGCCCGGCTATTTCCCTGCGGTATATGATTATACTTATTGTTCCTATTCTCTTTTCCATTAGTTTGTTGCTTTTGGATTAGATTCTACTTTTTTTCTTGATGTTAAGCATTTGCATTGAATTGTCTAAAAGCCATATTCTTTGGAAATGCTCTTGCAAATATACAATATAAATGTAAAATATCAAGACTTTATTATGTGAATTTGTATTTTTCTTAAAAATAATTATCTTTGCAAGGTGAAAAACTATTAAAATATTTATGTTATGAAATCTAAGAAAGTTTTAATCTTAATGCTCTTGTCGTTTTTTGCAATCAATGTTTTTGCACAAGACAATAGCAAACAAAAAGAAGAAGAACCTGCTATTGTTTATTATGTAAAGGAAATTACAGCTGAAAATGTTTTGAAATTATATAAGCTTTTGGGTGTTGATTTTCAAGGAAAAACAGGAGTGAAGATACATTTTGGAGAAGAAG
>JAGCLI010000050.1 GCA_017647065.1 Bacteroidales bacterium | reverse complement strand
TTTTTCTTTGATTTTTTTAATTTTTTCTTTGATTTTTTTGACTTATTCTTCTACATTGGTTTCCAATGGTTTAGAATCCTTAGGTTTTCTTTTGAAATGAGAACGAAAAACAAATCTAAAAAATACATTCATCTTAGGTTGTTTCTCTATAAGAAGAATCATTATTGAGCAAATCAAGATTGAAAACAAGACAACTGAGAAAGTAATGTATTTTATTTCTGCTCCCGAAGGCATTCCTAATTGTTCTGGCACTGAGGCTAAGACTGCGGCTGCTAACCCTTTGGGAATCATCAACGAAATTGTACTTTTATCAAATATATTCGCTCCTTTTGGCGAGCAATATTTTGCAATTATTATTCTACTCAATAATAAAAATACTGTAATCAATCCTCCAATTAAAATAGACTTTGAATCAGAAAAAGGAATGCTTATTCCAATATAGACAAAGAAGAATGTTTTTAACACAAAACTTATTTCTCCAACAAAAGATGTTTCACTATCGTTTAATTTTAGGTTTTTATCTTTTTGATATTTTCTAAAAACTTAAAATTGAAATACTCCATATTTGCTATCGTGATTCCGAAAGACAAAGATGCAATCGCACCACTATATCCTAAAACTTCTGCCAAGCCATAGATAATAAAAAGATAAGCAGGTGTAAGGAACATTGAGTTTCTTAAAGAACGAATTTTTTGAAGCAAAGAAGCCCAAATCATAGCTGAAGCAAAACCAAGAAATGTCGCAAGAACGAATGATGCGATGACATTTCCTGCAATTTTTCCTACATTTAAATTTGCTCCCATTCTTGCTGCATCGATAAATGCCAAAGCAAAAACGATACAAAGCACATCGGTGATTGCCGATTCTAAAATAAGAGAAGTTTTTGTTGTATTAGATAATTTCAAATGTTGTGCAAGTGGAATGACAACCGCAGAAGATGTACCTCCAAGTATTGCTCCGAGTGTGATACTATCAAGGAAATTCATTCCAAAACTCATACATACTCCTGCAACTACAAAAGCCGCTACAAAAAATCCTGTAAATGTAAGCATCGCTGTTGGTTTCCAAGAATTTTTTAAATCACTTATGCTTATTCCTGTACCACCTTCAAAAAGTATTACAATCAATGTGATGCTTGTAAAAACGCCTCCGACCGCTCCAAAGTCAGATGGAGAAACTAATTTAAAAATCGGGCCAATTAAAACACCTATCAATAGCAATAATAATACATCAGGAATTTTCTTTTTACTAAATATCATCGCAAAAAGATGTGCTGAAAACACCAAAATTCCTAAAAATATTAAAGTTGCACCCATTTTTAATTAGTTTTTTTGTTAATAATTTATTTCTGCTCCTAAAACTTTTACCAATTCTGCTATATTTGGATTTTTTTCTTTCATAAATTGAAGCACCTCTCTTGGTTCGTAAAGTTTTGGTTTGTGTGAATATTCTTTAACCTTTATATTTAGGTTGATATTCTTACATTGTGTTCTATTTTCTATAAACGACAAAATATTTGTTTTGTTGCTAAGAAGTATTTTTTCTTCTTCTTTATTCAAGAGTATGATATCTACCCATTCATCGTTCTTTACAATAAACTCTGCTGTACCTAAAATAAATGAAAGGTTATGTGCATCGGGAAATGCATTGACATCTAATTGTTTTAATTCTTCTGTATAAATTTTTATGGCTTCTAAAAAAGACTTTACGTTGTATTCTTTTTCCTTTTTCTCCTCTTCGGCATTTTGTTTTTTAAATTTTTCTATTAACCCTATATTTGCTTTGATTGAGTAAGGACTATAAACATTTAAGTCTTTTTCTACCTTAGGAATTGCTATTTCTTGCTGAGGTGTTTCTATTGGTTGGTCATTTTTTTTTTAATATCCTCTGTTTGAACAGAAGGTTGAGAAGGATTTGCGTTTACTTTGTTTGTGATATACGAGAGTTTCATCAAACAAAGTTCTACACACAACCTTTTGTTATACGATTCCTTGTATTCTAATGCACAACTATTGGCATAATCTAAGGCTTTTAAAATAAAATTTTGAGGGGATTGTGAGGCTTGTGTTAGGTATCTTGATTGTAAATTAGCACTTGTTTCTAAAAGTGAAACAGATTGTGCGTCTTTACACACTAAAAGATTTCGCAAATGAGAGGCTAATCCGTTAATAAAGCTACTACCTTCAAAACCTTGTTTTAATATTGTATCAAAAAGAAGTAAACTTTCAACCAATCTACCATTTAACAAATAATCTGTTAGTTTAAAATAATACTCATAGTCTAATATATTAAGATTTTCTATGATATTTTTGTAGGAAAGTTGAGCTGAGGTAAAAGAAACAAGTTGATCAAACATAGATAATGCGTCTCGCAATCCTCCATCGGCTTTTTGTGCTATTAAATGCAAGGCTTCTATGTCATAGGTAATGTTTTCTTTTTTTGCAATATATTCTAAGTGTTGTGCTATGTCGTTTGTGTTGATTCTTTTAAAGTCAAAAATCTGACAACGTGAGATTATAGTTGCTGGTATTTTGTGTTTTTCTGTTGTTGCTAAGATAAATTTTGCGTATGCTGGCGGTTCTTCGAGTGTTTTTAAAAATGCGTTAAAGGCAGAAGTGCTTAACATATGCACCTCATCTATTATATAGACTTTATACTTTCCATTTTGCGGAGGAATCTTTACTTGATCTGTAAGATTTCTTATATCATCTACTGAATTATTTGAGGCTGCGTCTAATTCTACTATATTAAAAGAAGCAGACTCATTAAATGCTTTACAACTCTCACATTCGTTACACGCTTCGTATTGTTCAGTTAGGTTTGTGCAGTTAATCGTTTTGGCTAATATACGTGCACAAGTTGTTTTTCCTACTCCTCTTGGTCCACAAAAAAGAAAGGCTTGTGCTAATTGGTTATTCCTAATAGCATTTTGAAGAGTTGTCGTTATATGACTTTGACCCACAACTGAATGAAAGTCGCTTGGACGATATTTTCTTGCAGATACTACAAAATTATTCATATTTAATCACCTAATTGAGCTTTCAAAATTACTATTTTTTTTTCAAACAAACAAAAAAGCTGTAATTTTGCGAAAATTTTTTAATATGAATATTGAGACAATCGCACTTATTATTTTTGTAATTACTTACATTGGTATTATTTTTACTCGTTTACCAAAGGTTAATATTGATAGACCTTCCGCTGCCTTTATTGGTGCGGTGGCTATGCTTGCTTTTTCTGTCGTAAGCTTTGAAGAGGCTGTGAGTTTTATTGATTTCAACACTATTTTCTTACTCTTAGGTATGATGATTGTGGTTGCAGCTTTAAAGTTTGATGGTTTCTTTAACCTGATTACCGAAAAAACTCTGCAATTTGCTAATTCAAGATTAAAACTTCTTATTGGCGTGGTTTTTATTAGTGGTATTGCTTCTGCTTTCCTTGTAAACGATGCTGTTGTATTGATTTTCACGCCTATTATCATTAGTATATGTCAAAGAGTAAGGATAAATCCTTTGCCTTATCTTATTGCGGAAATTCTTTCCTCTAATATCGGAAGTGTAATGACGATAACGGGTAATCCTCAAAATATGTTGATTGGTTTAAATAGCGGAATAAGTTACACGGATTTTCTTTTAAGACTTTTTCCTATTTCTTTTATTGGTATGGTGCTTTGTATTGTGGTTGTAAGGTTGATTTACAAAAAAGAATTTAAAGATTCTTCTCCTTTAAGCTATACTCCTACTCACAATTATAATTTTAAAGATATGTATTCTTCTATAATTGTGTTTGGTTTAGTGGTATTAGCGTTCTTTTTTGGTAAATTATTGGGTATGTCTATTGCTGTGATTGCCTTAGCTGGTGCAAGCCTTATTATTCTCTTTGGAAAGCATAAACCAGAGAAGCTTATAAAAGATGTAGATTGGGTTTTACTTTTGTTTTTCGCTTCTTTATTTATTGTTGTTGGTGCTGTACAAAAAGTAGGCTTGCTAAATGGAATTTTAAATATTGGTTTAGAGGAGAATTTTGCAGGTTTAATTTCTATTCACTCAATAAGTCTTGTATTAAGTCAAGTTTTGAGTAACGTTCCCTATACAGTTTTGATGTTACCTTTGATGAACGTGGTAGATAGTGAAACTTTATGGCTCGCATTAGCCTCTGCATCAACCTTAGCTGGTAATGCAACAATCATAGGTGCTATGGCAAATATTATTGTTATTGAATCGGCTGATAGATTTGGTGTAAAAATTGGTTTTTGGGAGTTTTTCAAATCTGGTATAATAATAACGATACTGACTTTTATTGTGTCAGTATCGTTACTATTAGTTTTATAGAAATAATTCTTTGTTTTATTTTTTTAATTCTTTGTTTTAAAAAATTATTTCTTTGTTTTATTTTATCTTACTCGCTGCTTTAACAAATGAAACAAATAAAGGACTTGGTTCTTCTACTGTTGAGCGATATTCAGGGTGATATTGTACTCCAACAAAGTATGGATGTGATGGTATTTCTACTACTTCTACAAGATTAGAGTTTGGATTTATTCCAGTAGCTTTCATTCCAGCTGCTTCAAATTGCGATAGGTATTCGCTATTAAATTCATAACGATGGCGATGTCTTTCTTTTATAAATTCTTCTCCGTAAGCCTCAAAAATTTTACTTCCTTTTATTAGTTTACATTCATAAGAACCTAATCGCATTGTACCACCCATATTTGTAAGATTCTTTTGTGTTTCCATCATATCAATAACTGGGTGGGTAGTTGAGCCCATCATTTCAACAGAGTGAGCATCTGAAAAGCCAAGTACGTTTCTTGCAAACTCAATTACTGCACATTGCATTCCAAGACAAATACCTAAGAATGGAATATTATTTTCTCTTGCATATTTTACAGCAAGTATTTTTCCTTCTATTCCACGTGAGCCAAAACCTGGTGCAACTAAAATTCCCTTTAAGCCTTTAAGTTGTTCATCTAAGTCATTTGGATTTTCTTCTAACTTTTCTTAATGAATCCATTTAAGTTTTACATTGCATTGTGTTGTAGCACCTGCATGAATAAAGGCTTCTGATATTGATTTATAAGCATCTTTTAACTCAACATACTTACCTACTAAACCTATTGTTACTTCTGTTAATGGATTTTTAAGTTTATAAAGGAAAGATTTCCATTTTTCTAAATTAGGTTCTCCTTTTGCTGTAAGACCTAATTTCTTTAATACTTGTGTATCTAATCCCTCTTTTAACATATTAAGAGGCACTTCATAAATTGTTGAAGCGTCTTTCGATTCTATTACACTTGCTCTTTCAACGTTGCAGAATAGTGAAATTTTATCTCTAACACTTTCTGTCAAATCATGTTCTGTTCTACAAACTATTATATCTGGTTGAATACCTTGTTGCAACATTTCTTTAACCGAGTGTTGTGTTGGTTTAGTTTTTAGCTCTCCTGCTGCTGCAAGGTAAGGTATATAAGTTAGGTGAATAACTATTGCATTACCTTCTAATTCCCATTTTAATTGTCTTATACTTTCTAAGAAAGGTAAAGATTCTATATCACCAACTGTTCCTCCTATTTCAGTAATAACAAAATCGTATTCACCATTTTCCCCTAAAAGTTTTACCCTTCTTTTAATTTCATCTGTAATATGGGGTATTACTTGAACAGTACCTCCAAGATAATCACCTTTTCTTTCTTTTTCTATAACCGCTTGGTAAATACGACCAGTAGTTACGTTGTTTGCTTGCGAGGTTCTAACATTAGTAAATCTTTCATAGTGTCCTAAATCAAGATCTGTTTCAGCCCCGTCTTCTGTTACATAACATTCTCCGTGTTCATAAGGATTCAATGTTCCTGGATCAATATTTATATAAGGATCTAACTTTTGTATTGTTACTTTATAGCCTCTTGATTTTAACAATACTGCTAATGAAGAGGATATTATCCCTTTTCCCAAAGAGGAAGTTACACCTCCTGTTACGAAAATGTATTTTGTATTATACATAATAGTCGGTTATTTTGTTAATTCTAAATAATAAACTGCAAAAGTAAAGAAAAAAAATCTCTTTATAAAATTATTTTGATTATTTCTTCTGGTTTTAGACTTAAAGCATTAAATATAAAATCGGATTGTTGGTAATAAAATTCCCTTTCTTTAAGAGTTTGTTTTACAAATTCAAGCAATTCTTCATCGGTTTTGTTTTGTAACAAAGGGCGTGGGCGTTTTGTAATCTTATGTCTTGAAACTATTGCTTCAGGTGTGAGTTTTAGATAGATAGACTTACCATTTTCTTTTACCCATTGCATATTATCATTATAACAAACAAATCCTCCTCCTGTTGAAACAACAACATTATCCTCTTCTTTCAAAGTTTCTATCATTTGTTTTTCTAATGTTCTAAAAACATCCTCACCATATTTTTTAAAAATATCACTAACACTAAGTTTATATTGTTGTTCTATAGCTTTATCTGTATCAATAAATTTGTAATTTAAAAGCTTTGCCAATCGTTTTCCGATTGTGCTTTTACCACTTAGCATATATCCGACAATAAATATTCGCATAATTATCTTGCGTATGCTGCTAATCCAAGATGAGCAAAGTCTTGCTGCTGAAATTTAAACAATCCCGCTACTGCTACCATAGCAGCATTATCTGTTGTATAGGAAAATTTCGGAATAAAGACTTCACATTTATGTTTTTCGCCTAATTCTTGTAGCCTTCTTCTGAGTTCAGAATTTGCAGAAACACCTCCCGCTACTGCAATGGTCTTTATTTTTGTATCTTTTATGGCTTTTTCAAATTTTCCAAGCAAAGAATCTACTACTGCTTTTTGTACAGAAGCTGCAATATCGTTTAAATTTTCTTGAATATAGTTTGGATTTTCTTTTAACTTGTCTCGCAAGGTGTAAAGTATGCTTGTTTTTAACCCAGAAAAGCTATAATCATAGTTTTTAATATTACTTTGAGAGAATGCAAGGGTTGGTTTTCCTTCTTTGGCTAATATATCTATGTGTGGACCACCTGGATATGGCAAAGAAAGGATTTTTGCTGCTTTATCTATTGTTTCCCCTGCTGCATCATCAATTGTTTTTCCTATAACTTGCATTTTTCTTGGACTTTCAAGCAAAATAATTTGTGTATTACCACCAGAAACAAGTAAACATAAAAAAGGAAATTGAGGAACCTTTTGATCGGGAGTATCTTTTATAAAATGAGCTAACACATGTGCCTCTAAATGATTCACATCTATTAGAGGTATATTTAAAGCCCTTGCAAAACTTTTTGCAAAACTAACACCTACCAAAAGCGATCCCATAAGTCCAGGGCCTCTTGTAAAGGCTACTGCTGAGAGTTGTTGCTTTGTGATTTTTGCATCTTTCAACGCCTTATCCACAACAGGAATTATATTTTGTTGATGAGCCCTTGAAGCAAGCTCTGGCACAACTCCACCATATATTTTATGAACTTCTTGCGAGGCTGTAACGTTTGACAAAACACAGAAACTACTATCTATGATTGAACACGAAGTATCATCACAAGAAGACTCTATTGCTAAGATATATTTCATAATATTATTTTTATATTGCAAAGGTAGTAAAAAAAGATGTATATTTGCAACCAAGTTTTTTAAATGAAAAATAATAAGACAAAAAGAATAGCTATTTGCACTCTGAAAGTGTTAGGAAAAACACTTTTAGCTATATTTATATTCCTTTATCTTTTCATTGCTATTCTTAATAGTACAATAGTACAATCTTTCTTGGCAGCAAAAGTATCTGACTATTTTTCAAAAGAATGGAATGCTAAAGTTTCAATTGGAAGTTTAGAAATAAGGCCTTTACTAACCGTTGGCTTAAAAGACGTATATCTTGAAAGTCCTCAAAAAGATACTATTGCGACCATTGGTTATTTAGAAGCAAGTCTTAAAAATTTTGAATTTATCAAAGGTTTAGAATTTTCAAATGTAAGACTTGATAATGCAAACTATACCTTAGCAATAGAAAACAACAAACTGAATCTCTCATTTATAATAGATTATTTTAAAAGTAATAAACCCAAAGACGATAAAGATAAAGAACCTTACGTAATTAGGGTAGATAGATGTAGTTTAAATAATGTTAATTTTCGTTTAGATTTAAATGACAATCCAACTCCTATTCCCGAATTTGGAGTTGCAATAAATCACATGCAATATAATCAAATCAATGGCGTACTTGATGATATTGTTGTGATAAACGATTCCATCAATGTTAATATTAAAAGATTTTCCACCAAAGAGCGCTCAGGGCTAACACTAAAAAACTTAAAAGGGAAATTTATTGTTAGTCCTAGAGGGATTACTTGCAAAAGTATGCATATACAAACAGAAGAATCTGATTTAAAACTTTATGCCAGCATAAAAACTGATAGTTGGAAAACTTATTCTTACTTTATTGACTCTGCCGATTGTTTCCTATTTTTACAAAGAGGAAGCAAAGCAGGAATGAAAGACGCGACTTACTGGGCTCCTATGTTAAAAGGGCTTGACCAAAAGTGCGAAGTTGGGGCTATTATAAAAGGAACAGTTGCTGATGCTAAATGTTCTTTCATTGAATTAAAAACCGGCAACACATATATAAGAGGAAAAGGTAGTGTAAAAGGCTTACCAAACATTGATAAGACGTTTTTTGATGTAGAATTAGCCGAATTAAAAAGTTCTTCTAAGGATTTCAATAAAATAGAATTTGGTCAAATGCTATCAAACGTTAAATTACCTGAATTACTACATAGTTTAGGAGAAATATCCATGTCTGCAGATTTCAAAGGATTTTTACATAATTTTGACGCACAAGCAAAAATTTCCACAGAAGTTGGAGATATTGATTTAATAGGAGCTTCTAATCGCGAAAACCCTAAAGACAACATTACATATCAAGCAAAAATAAATTCAAAACAACAGCCGCCAGCATGATCAGCAGCGTATTGATGCTGTAAACAATGGAGTCGATGATTGCGTGAGTATTGAATTTCCAGTCGCTGT
>JAGCLI010000049.1 GCA_017647065.1 Bacteroidales bacterium | reverse complement strand
TTGGCAAGAAGAATTGTCTGCTATGCACAAGAAGGAGACGTAGTAAAACAAGGAGAAGAATTAGGATTTATAAAATTTGGCTCACGAGTAGATTTATTTATCCCTATTGACTCGCAAGTACATGCTGAATTAGAAGATAAAGTCAAAGGAGGAATTTCAATTCTTGCAAGTATATGAGCATAGAATTAGAAAAGCAAATTCTTTTTGAAGACAATCATATAATTATCCTTAACAAACTCTCTTCCCAAATCGTACATTCCGACAAGACAGGTGATGTTTCGTTAGAGGAAATGGTGAAACATTATCTTAAAACAAAGTATAACAAACCCGGAAACGTTTATTGCGGATTAGTTCATCGCTTAGATAGGCCTGTAAGTGGCGTTGTGATGTTTGCAAAAACAGAAAAAGCCCTTGTTCGCTTAAACAAAATGATGAAAGAACACCAAATCCATAAAACATATTGGGCAATAGTTCGCAATAATAATATAAAACCCAAAGCAACGTTGGTAAATTTCCTCATTCGTAACGAAAAACAAAACAAAACCTACGTTACAAAAGACACAAACAAAGGAAAATATGCCGAATTGGACTATGAAGTTTTAGCAAAAGGGGATAACTATCAACTATTAAAAGTAAATCTTAAAACAGGACGACATCATCAAATAAGAGTTCAATTATCTAATATAGGTTGTCCAATAAAAGGCGATTTAAAATATGGATTTGAACGCAGTAATAAAGACGCCTCAATATCACTTCACGCAAGGGAATTAGAATTTCTTCACCCTGTAAAAAAAGAACAAATAAAAATCATCGCACCACTGCCAAAGGATTCTCTATGGCAATGGTTTGATGAAAATATTTCTAAGGAATAAAATTAGTTATTCGAGTTATTCCTTAATCACTTTTTGCATTGAAGTCTTTTCCTTATTAGTTAGTCGCAAATAATAAGCACCACTTGGCAATGATTCAATGTTTATTGTTTTTGCATTAGTGAAAGTAAGGATTGCTTTTCCTGTTAGGTCGATTACTTCTACTTTTTCTATTGCTTGACTGAAAGTAATTTCGCTTTTTGTTGGGTTAGGGAAGAAAGAAAGCTCTGTATCTTCAACGTTTTCTAAACCACTATCTCCTCTTTCATTATTACAATCTTCTTCAATCCTATCTGCAAAAAACATATTCCATAAAGAAGTAGAAGCAGAATAAGCCTCCAACGTGCCGTAAGGAACAGTTAATGTTGCAATATTAGGATAAGGGAAAACTGTGTTGTCTGCAAGAGTTGGAGGAGTAGTTGCCAAGCAAGTAACGTTTTGCAAGAAAGAACAAGCATTAAACGCACCGCTACCAATAGAAGTTACATTCTCTCCAAAAGTAAGATTTTGCAAAGTAGTACTTTGAGAGAATAAATTAGCAGGAATAGAACTAATATCCAAATTAATAGAAGTTAAAGCACTACAACTATCAAACGCATTATTTCCAATAGAAGCATTAGGAATAGTAATAGAAGTTAAACTACTGCAACCATAGAACGCACAATTCCCAATAGAAGTAACACTATTAGGGATAGTAACAGAAGTTAAATTAGTACAAACAGTAAACGCACTAAAATTAATACAAGTAACATTATAAGTAGTTCCTTCATAACTAACTGTTGTAGGAATATTTGCTGTTGTTATTGTATTATCAACTTTACCTACTGAAACTTCTGTCGGATTTGAAGAGTCTACTCTGTATTTCAAATTTCCTACTATAAATTCTGTTTGTGCTAAAAGCACGTTTGCACATAATAAAGTGCAAATAAATAATAATGTTCTTTTCATTTTAATTTGTTTTTAATTATTTAATACTTACTTTACCCAAGTCCCAAATGGCGATATGTTTTTTCTCTTCTTTGACTTCAAGGCATAAAAAAACGTGGGACTTTTTTCTTATTGTTTTCTGAGGTCTTCGACTACCTAACTACCAAACAAGAAAAGCCCACGATTTCACTCGTGAGCGTCCTTGGCTTATTTTTTTGGTAGTTTTTCTTGAAAGTGTCGAAGTTTCAGAAAACCAATTATAAGCTAAAACGCTATTTTATGTCGTTAAAATTTACTCAGTCTAAATTATCTTTCTTTTTATTTTACCATAGGCATAATTTTTCGTTATTATTCTTTCAACTTGCAAAGATAAGACTATTTATTTAAAGCACAAAAAAACTTCAAACAAAGTTTTAGGAGGTAAAAATCTTTATTTTGCGGAAATTTCATTTTGCGAAAAAAAGTAGTTCCTTGACGAAAATTGAGCGAAATCAAGGGTAATTTTTCCGAAAGCTCGTTTAGAAATTTCTAAATCAGGGATAGAAATTTCTAAATCA
>JAGCLI010000005.1 GCA_017647065.1 Bacteroidales bacterium | reverse complement strand
GGCCCAAGTCCAATTGATTAGAATATCTGTTATCGCACTTGAGTCTTTTTTTATGTCTTTTAATATTAGCAACACTGCTACCCCTATTCCAATTAATAAGGGTAGTAGTATTCTTTTAAAGCTAAATAATGATAAAGGATTCTTTTCCGACATTATTTCTTTGAGATATTATTCTTTTATTAAATCTAATTTTGGATGAGGTAATGCTATATTTTCTTTTACTAAATAATTGTAAACTTTTTCGTGCATTTCGCCCATTATATCCCAATAGTCTGAGTTTTTACACCAAAATCTTATGTCAATATTTATTGCAAGGTCTGTAATAGATACTATAACGGTTGGTTCAGGTGTAGTGAATATTCTTTTATCTTGTTTTGCTATTGCTATTAATTCCGGATTTATTTTTGCAATATCTACCCCATGAGCAAGATTAAATTTAATATCTATTCTTCTGTCTTCCATTTTTGAATAGTTTATAACGCTTGCTCCTGATAATGCTCCGTTTGGAATTGTAATTACTTTGTTATCTACCGTTACAAGTGTGGTTGTGAATATCATTATCTCTTTTACTGTGCCTTCAAATCCGTTTGAAGAAATGTAATCTCCAACTCTGAATGGTCGAAGTACTAATAAGACTACTCCTCCTGCAACATTTTGAAGTGTTCCTGAGAGTGCTAAACCTATTGCTACTCCACAAGATGCTAAAATAGCGGTAAATTGTGTCATTTCTACTCCTAAATAACCTATTACGGTAAGTATTAACAATACTTTTAAGAGAATAGAAATTAAAGAAATAAGAAATGGACGTAATGATAAGTCTAAATTCTTTTTTTCAAAACCTTTTTCAAGTTTTTTTACAAGAAATTTTATCAATTTAAAGCCTGCCCAAAGTATAATGCAAGCAATAATCAATTTTGGACCAAATTCAAAACATATTGTTTTTAAAAATCCCATTACATCTTCCCAAGAGAATGAGTTTGCATTTAATAATAACATAATTTCTTTTTTTTATTGGTTAATAAATAATTTGTTTTAATACAAAAAGTTATTGTAAGGATAGCGTATTGCGTGAATTGTTTTTACTCTATCATAGATTAGCTGACGCAATTCCTCAATATTTTCTTTGTTTTTCGCCGAAATAAAAACCGTATCTTGACTTTCGTTAGATAGATATGTTTGTTTCAAATCTTCTAAGCTCCAATTTTCTTTTGTTTTTGGAGTCAAATCATCTTCCTCTTGTGGAATATAAGTATAGGCATCTATCTTATTGAAAAGTAATAGCATTGGTTTGTCATTTGCTTTAATTTCTGCAAGCGTATTATTTACTACTTTTATTTGCTCTTCAAAGTTTGGATGCGATATATCTACTACATGCACAAGCAAATCAGCTTCTCGCAATTCGTCAAGAGTGGATTTAAAACTTTCTACTAAGCCATGTGGAAGTTTTCGTATAAATCCAACGGTATCGGTCAAAAGAAATGGTAGATTCTCTATAACTACTTTTCTCACTGTTGTGTCTAAGGTTGCAAAAAGTTTGTTTTCTGCAAATACATCACTCTTTGAAAGCAGATTCATTAGAGTTGATTTTCCTACATTGGTGTATCCAACTAAGGCAACACGCACTAAGGACTCTCTATTCTTTCTTTGTACGGTTTTTTGTTTGTCTATCTCTTTTAATTTTTCTTTTAAAAGCGAGATTTTCGACAAAATGATTCTTCTATCTGTCTCTATTTGCGTTTCTCCTACACCTCTCATTGTCAATCCTGCACCTCCTCTTTGTCTATCAAGGTGTGTCCACATTCTTGTAAGACGTGGCAAAAGGTATTGATACTGTGCAAGTGCTACTTGTGTTTTTGAGTGCGAGGTTCTTGCTCTTTGTGCAAATATATTAAGGATTAAACCTGTGCGATCTAAGACATGACACTCCAAAGCTCGCTCAATATTTCTTGCTTGCGAAGGAGAAAGTTCATCATCAAAGACAACCCATTCTAATTCGGCTGCTTTAATGTATTCTTTTATTTCTTCTAATTTTCCACTGCCAACAAAAGTGCGAGGATCTTTATAAGGAAGTTTTTGAGTGAAACGTTTTTCGACCACAGCTCCTGCGGTATCTATTAAAAACACCAATTCATCAAGATATTCCTCGGTTTGTTCAACACTAACCTCAGGAGTTGTGATTCCAACTACCACACATCTATCTGGTTCTACTTTGTAATCTATCATCTATGCTTACTTTTGCATATATTGTTCCAAAAGTCTTTGAACATATTTGCCAAAAACATCAAATTCTATATTGACAATTGTTCCTACTTCAAAGCTATGGAAGTTTGTATGTGAATAAGTATAAGGTATTATAGAAACAGAAAATTCTCCTTCTTTGCTATCGACAACCGTAAGGCTAACTCCATTTACCGAAATAGAGCCTTTTGGAACTGTCATATTGCCTTCTTGTTTTTCATACTTGAAATAGTATCTCCAAGAGCCATTTTCATCTACAACTTTGAAACATTCTGCTGTTTGATCAACGTGTCCTTGAACTATGTGTCCATCAAATCTTCCGTCCATAAGCATTGAACGTTCTACATTAACCTCTGTACCAATTTTCCAAGTACCAAGATTTGTTTTATCCATAGTTTCTTTCATTGCTGTAACGACATATTGTTTTTTTTCTTTGTCAAGTTTTACTACTGTCAAACAACAACCATCGTGTGCAAAGCTTTGGTCAATTTTTAATTCATCTGCTATTTCGCACTCTAAGGTGAAATGAAAGTTTGTGCCTTCTTGCTCGATATTTACTACACGAGCCATATTTTCTATTATGCCTGTAAACATTTTATCTTTCTTTTTTTATTATAAGTTTTCTTTATGATATTGGAATATCTTTTCGTAAAGATGTATTCTGTCTTTTCCTCTTACATTATGTTCGTGATCTGGATAAATAAAGTAATCTACTTGTTTTCCTGATTTGATACATTTGTTTATAAACTCTAATGAGTGTTGCATTACTACGGTTGGGTCTTGTGCTCCGTGGATTATAAGAAGTTTTCCTTCTAATTGATCTGCATAGTTAAGAAGTGAAGATTTTTCATATCCTTCTTTGTTATCCGTTGGTGAAGACATATATCTTTCTCCGTACATTATTTCATACCATTTCCAATCAATTACAGGGCCACCTGCTGTTGCTGTTTTGAATACTCCTGGATTTTTCAATTTTAATGAAATAGTCATAAATCCACCGTAAGACCAACCGTCAACGCCTATACGATTTTCATCTACGTATGGAAGAGTTTTCAAATAATTTACTCCATCCATTTGGTCGCTTACTTCAATGCTTCCACAATTTCTCCATATTGCACTTTCAAATTCAAAGCCTCTGTTTGCTGAGCCTCTACTATCTACTGTCCAAACTATGTAACCTTGTTGTGCAAGGAAAAGAAAGAAATTGTTTGCTCCCGATAACCAACTTTCTGTAATGAGTTGTGCGTGTGGTCCACCATATACGTAAACTATTACAGGGTATTTCTTTGTTGCGTCAAAGTTTAATGGTTTTATCATACGTGCGTATAAATCTGTACCGTCTTTTGCTTTGATTGTAAACACGTTTATTTCTGGTTTATCTAAGTCTGCCCAAGGGTTTTCTGATTTATAGATTTCTTTTACTTGCTTTGCTTTGTTGTCATACAATGCAACACGTCTTGGTTCGGTTGAACTGCTGTAAGTATCTAAGAAAAGTGTTCCTTCTGCGTTGAATTGTGCGTTGTGAGTTCCTTTTTCCGGTGTGCAACGGCGTATTTTCTTTGTTTTAAAGTTATAAGCATATAGATTTTGTTCCAATGGAGAGTCTTGTGTTGAATAAAAATACACCTCTGTCGCTTTTTTATTGAATCCTTCTATTGAGTTAATCATCCAATTGCCTGAGGTAAGTTGAGAAATTAAAGTTCCGTCTGTATTATATAAGTAAGCGTGATTAAATCCGTCTCTTTCGCTTAGGAAAATGAATTGTTTGCTGTTGTTAGGTATAAAGAAAATTGGTGATTCTGGTTCAACATATTTTTCGTTTGTTTCTCTTAACAACTCTTTTACTTGATTTCCATTTGCTACATCGTATGATACAAGTGATAAATCGTTTTGTTTACGATTTAATTTTTGAATATAAAGCATTGTTCCTTCTGGATTCCAAGTTAAATTTGTAAGATATGCTTCTCTTTCTTCAAGGCTATTGTCTTTTCTTGTGTTTAATTCTATGGTTTTATCGGTTTTAGAGTCATAAACCAAAACTTTTACCTCGTGAGACTTCATTCCTGCCATTGGATAGCGTATTGGAGTTTCTTTTGCCTCACGTAAAGCTGTGTTTACCAAAGGATATTCTTCTACCATGCTTTCATCCATTCTGTAAAATGCTAATTTTGTTGCATCGTTTGAAAGATAGAATCCTTTTTCTATTCCAAATTCATTTCTATGTACTGCAACTCCGTATGTTATTCCATTTCCTCCGTCAGTAGTTAGTTGTTTTGGTTCTTTACCTTTTGTTGAAAACCAAACATTTCCTTCAATTGTATAGGCTGCACTACCATTTTTCAAATCTAATTCAAGATTTTCTGCTCCTTCTTTTATTTTGCATATAGGAGTTGCTTGTTTTGTTTCTATATTGTAGTGAAAAATTGTTTTGCTATCTGCACTTAGGAATGCAAATTCTTTTTCTGAAATAAATTCTATGGCTGCAAAATGTTTTAAATCTGCTGTTAAATCTTCTTTTGTCAAGATTGTTTTTTCGGTTTTCTTATCTCCCAAGATTAATTCTTGACCTGTTTTTGTGTAGGCATAGTTACCTTTTTCTCCAACAAATTGTAGGTTATATATTCCTGTTGGATAGTATTGTCTGTCTTGAACTTTTTTTATGTCTATAAGACCTTTTTGTGCTGAAACACCGATGCTTGTCAATACAAACAAAAGTGCAACAAATATTCTTAAATTTCTTCTCATTGTTATAATGTTTTATGTTTCTAATACTTTTTCCAGTTTCTGAATCTCAAAGAAAAGACACCGAAAAATGCCTCTTTGAAAATTTTCATGCTCATTTTGCTTTGTCCCAATACTCTATCGGTGAAAATAATTGGCACTTCCTCGATTCTGAAGCCAAGCTTGTGGACGGTATATTTCATTTCTATTTGAAAAGCATAGCCGATGAATTTTATCTTATCAAGTTTTATTGTCTCTAAAACCTTTCTTGTGTAACACGCAAAGCCTGCTGTGGCATCCCCAATCTTCATACCAGTAACCAATCTCACATAACTTGAGGCATAATACGACATCATAACTCTGCCGATAGGCCAATTGACAACCGAAATCTTGCCATCAACATAGCGAGACCCAACTGCCATATCCGCACCTTTTGAACAAGCATCATACAATCGCAAAAGATCCTTTGGAGGATGAGAAAAGTCGGCATCCATCTCAAAAATGTAGTCATAGCCTTTTGATAAAGCCCATTTGAAACCGTGAATGTAAGCCGTTCCCAAGCCGAGTTTACCTTTTCTTTCTTCGATAAACAGTCGTTCGGGAAAGTCTTGCATCAATCTTTTAACGATTTGTGCCGTTCCATCAGGAGAATTATCCTCCACAATAAGGATATGGAACACCTTTTCCAAAGAAAAAACGTAACGAATTATGTTTTCGATGTTTTCTTTTTCGTTGTAAGTAGGAATGATTACTACACTATCTGAAGAGTTCATCTGTTTTCGTATTTGTATCTGTGTTTGTTTCTCTTTATATCTGTTTTGCGTTTTTCAACTCTTTGTTTTAATTTGCTGAAATCAAGAAATAATTTACTGAAATCAAGATTCATTTCGGTGAAATCAAGAAAGAAT
>JAGCLI010000048.1 GCA_017647065.1 Bacteroidales bacterium | reverse complement strand
GTAAAGTACGTTGTGTGAATATCCTTTTAAGGTTTGTAAGCAAGAGCCTGTGTTTGAATCCCAAATTTTAAGCGTTTCGTCCGATGAGGTAGAGACTATATATTTTCCACAAGGACTATATTCCGCTGAATGAACGTAAGAGGAGTGTCCTTTTAGAGTTTTGAGACTTTTTCCGCTGATAGCGTCCCAAATTTTTATGTTTCCATTGCGTAAAACAGAGATTATATGTTTTCCGTCAGGACTATATGATGCCGTTTTTGCATCTGCACTATACAACCTCTTGCCTTTAAGAGTGTTTGGACTGAATGGGTCTAAGGTTTGATGGTCTTTGTCCCAGCAAATGCGTTTTCTAACCGCACCTTCATTGCTAAATGATGTTGAAATAAAGAATCGCTTATGCTTTTCTATCACTAAACGAAGTTGATAATTGTTTGCGTTCCTTGTTTTAATCATTCTATCTTCCGCAACGCTAAGAATGTATTTCCCATCAGGGCTAAACTCTGCGGAACGAATGCGACTTTGACTTGATTTAATAGTTTTTACACACACAAAAGACTTTTGCCTTTGCGAAAAAGCACTTTGAAACGGCAAAGCAAAGAATAAAATCATCAAACCAAAGATTAAATAATTTTTTTCTTTCATTTTATTCCAATTTTTCTTTGTTTTTAAAAAATAATCCTTTGCTTTTTTTGAAAAAAACAAAGGATTATTTTATTTTTTCTTTGACTTTTTAGTCTATTATGTAGGTGTAATTTAAGCCAAGATTGATTGTGTATTGTGTTTCGAGGCGATTGAAACCAAATTGGTAAGGAAGTGAAAATTCTAATCCAAATCCATGTTTGTGATCCATACTTATCATTAAGCCAACTTTTGGTGTAAGTCCAAATCTCCAACCATTTTGTCCTTCAAAGTCTCTTAGGTAGTATTCTTCTGTTGATTCCTCTGTGGAAAGTGAATAGTCGTATCGTCCCCATATTGTTCCAATTCCTAAACCTACGTAAGGTTTGATTCTTTCGTTAAAGATATAGTAATTAACGTTTAAAATCATTGGCACTTGGTGTGATGCCCAATTGTTTTTTGTTTGAAGAAATGGTCGTTTGTATGCCATAGGAACGCAATAGTTGTATCCAAATTCCAATCCTATTCCAAGTTTTGTTTCTTGTAATTGAAATTCCAACGCAAAGTGGCTTCCGTAAATATAAGTGTTGTTTTTGGCAAAATCTCCTAAGGCAATTCCTCCCATAGGCTTTACTTGGAAGAATATATCGTAAGGTTCACCGTTTGCAAGTCTATGTCTTTGTGAAAAAGCACATAGACTTGTTAGAATCAATGCTAATATTAAGATTTGTTTTTTCATAAAATTCATAGTGTTTCTTGTTATTTGTTCCACGAATCTTTAAGTGTACAAGCACGATTGAAGACAAGGTGATTTTCTTTTGTGTCATAATCGGTTGAGAAGTAGCCAAGTCTTTCAAATTGATATTTATCTAATGGCTTAGTGTTTGCAAGGAATTTTTCTAATTTACAATTTTCCAATACTTTCAAAGAATCTGGGTTTAGATTATCAAGGAATGTTTTTCCTTCTTCTACTTTGTCTGGTGCTTCGCTTTGGAATAATCTGTCAAATAGACGAACTTCTGCTTCAACAAAGTTGTTTGCATCTACCCAATGAATAGTTCCTTTGACTTTTCTTCCATCTGGTGTATTGCCTCCACGTGTTGCAGGGTCATATTCGCAATGTATTGTTGTAATATTGCCTTCTGAGTCTTTTTCTACTGAGGTGCATTTTACAATGTAAGCATAACGTAAACGCACTTCTTGACCTATTGCCATACGGAAGTATTTTTTAGGTGGGTTTTCCATAAAATCATCTCTTTCAATAAAGAGTGTTTTTGAGAAACTAACCTTTCTTGTTCCTGCACTTTCATCTTCTGGGTTGTTTATCGCATCAAGCTCTTCGCTTTGTTCAGGATAATTGTCAATTACAAGTTTTACAGGATTCAAAACGGCCATTACTCTTTGTGCCTTTTTGTTTAAATCATCTCTAAGTGCATTTTCAAGGCGTGTGTAATCGATTATGTTATCTCTTTTTGCAACTCCTATGTCCTCGCAGAAGTTCCTGATACTTTCTGGTGTGTATCCTCTTCTTCTTAGACCGCAAATAGTTGGCATTCGAGG
>JAGCLI010000004.1 GCA_017647065.1 Bacteroidales bacterium | reverse complement strand
TGGAGCAGTATTTTCAATGTGATAAATCTTTGGGTTTCATACAAATTCATACAGCTCTGCTTTTTAGAAAATTATTTCTAAGAATTAATTAAAAAAAACAAAGAATAAAAATAATAAAGCAAAGAATAAAAATAATAAAACAAAGAATAATTTTTTCAATTATAATTCATAACTTTGCAAACTGAAAAAAAACTAAATTGTAATGCAAATAGAAGTTGTAAAATCAAAAATACATAGAGTTGCTGTTACACAAGCAGATTTAAATTACATTGGCTCAATCACCATAGATGAGGACTTAATGGACGCTGCCAACATTATCGAAAACGAAAGAGTTCATATATATAATATAAACAACGGAGAACGTTTTGAAACCTATGTTATAAAAGGCGAAAGAGGCTCTGGAACGCTATGTCTTAATGGTGCGGCTGCACGATTGGTTCAAAAAGGAGATTTAGTTATCATTGTATCATACGCAACTATGGACTTTGAAGAAGCAAAGAATTGGAAACCAACCGTAATATTTCCTCAAAACAATAAAGTGGTTTAACTCTTGAAATCAAAACTTAGAAACATTCTTCAAACCCTTTTCTTTACTGCATTAGGTTTTGCTTTCATTTGGTGGTTTTGGACAAAACTCGAAACAGGAGAAAAGACTCAAATTTGGGATTCATTAAAACAAACTAATTATCTTTGGTTTATTTTGGCCATTGCCATAAGTTTATTATCTCATTACGTAAGAGCTTTGCGTTGGAGATTGATGAGCGAAACTTTTTCTTGCAAAGTATCTCGTACAAATAGTTTTTTAGCCGTTATGAGTGGCTATTTGACTAATTTAGCAGTACCAAGACTTGGAGAAGTTGTACGATGTACAATGTTAAAACAAAGCGATAATATCCCAATTGAAAAATCCCTTGGTACAATAGTAACAGAAAGAATAATTGATATGATTCTTTTTGCTCTATTGCTTTTAACTACAATAGTTATTCAAAAAGATTTACTATTCAATTATATAGAAAAAAACTTCAATCTAAATATAGATAATCTTTTTCAACTCTTTATAATAGGAATTGTAGTAGTTATAATTGTAGTAGCATTGTTTTTTGCATTCAAACGAAAAATTCAACACAATAAAACATACAATAAAACAAAAGATTTAATAAAAGGATTTTTAGAGGGAATTAAAAGTATTTTTAAATTAAAAAATCCTTGGCTTTTCATTTTTTATTCCATACTTATTTGGGCTTTATGGATTTTTGGAACCTTTATTTGTTTTCAATGTTTGAATCAAACTGATATACTAAACCCTATTCAAGCCTTGGTTACCACTGTTTTAGGAGCATTTGGCCCTATGATAACTCCAGGAGGCATAGGTCTACAACCAGCAATTTTTGCTCAAGTATTAGAAACCTACACTATTGCAAAACCAATAGGTTATGTATGCGGTTGGTTAAATTGGTTAAGTTCGCAAGTTGGCACAATAGTTGTAGGATTGATTGCATTTATTTACTTTTCCACTAAAAAGAAAAGACAATTATGAAAGAAATAGAACGTATTGAAAGTAAAATTATTTGTGAAAAAGATTTAAGTAGCTTAATTCTTAAATGGAGAGAAGAAAATCAAAAAATTGTTTTCACAAATGGTTGCTTTGATTTATTACATTTAGGGCATGTTGATTACCTTGCAAAAGCCAAGGATTTAGGAGATAGATTGATTATAGGTGTTAATACAGATTCCTCTGTGAAACGTCTAAAAGGAGAAAAAAGACCTTTGCAAGATGAAAATTCTCGCTTACATATCTTAGCTGCATTACATAGTGTTGATGCAGTTGTTTTGTTTGACCAAGATACTCCTTATGAATTGATAAAGAAAATACAACCCGATATTCTTGTTAAAGGAGCTGATTATAAGATTGAGAACATTGTAGGCTACGATATTGTTACTTCACGAGGAGGAAGTGTTAAAACAATTGAGTTTATCGAAGGTTACTCTACAACTAAGATTGAACAACGTATTTTAAATTCAAAATAATTTATGAAAAAAATTGCAGTTATTTTAGCAGGTTGCGGAAATAGAGATGGAAGCGAAACTCACGAAACCTTATCTGTGCTTTTAGCCATAGATAAAAGAGGTATGCAATATCAATGTTTTGCTCCTGAGAGTGATTTTGAGGTTTTTAATCATATAAAAGGAGAAGCCACAGGTGAAAAACGTGATTTGATAACTGAAGCGTCAAGACTTTGTAGAGGCAATATTAAACCTTTAAAAGAATATTGTGTAAATGATTTTGATGCTTTGGTACTACCAGGCGGTATGGGAGCTGCTCAAAATTTAAGTACTTACGCTTTTTGTGGCAAAGAAATGAGTGTGAATAGCGAGGTTGCAAAAGCCGTAAGAGAAACCAATATCGCAGGTAAACCTATTGGAGCTTTGTGTATTGCTCCTATGATTTTAGCAAAAGTTCTTGGAGATAAAAATCCAACTATAACACTTGGAGGAGATTGTCAAGCTGCCAAAGATGCTATTTCTTTGGGTTGTAATCATCAAATTTGCAATGCAACAGAGGTTTCTATTGATAAAGAGAATAAACTTTTGACAACCCCTGCTTATATGGTAGCTACAAGAATTAGTCAAATATTTGAAGGCTCGGATAATTTAATACAAGCCCTCTATACTATGATTTAGTTTTTATAAAACACATAAAAAAAGAGGTTCGATGTTATCGAACCTCTTTTTTTATAAATTTACAAATTCTTATTTTTCAGCAAGAATTTTGTTACATTGCATAACTGCATTTTGAAGACGAGTTTTGAACTCTTCATTTCCCATACAATCTTTGATTGCATCTTTTTGTTCTTTAGCTTGTTTGAACAAATCAGAGAAAGCTTTTAATGCTTTAGCTCCAGCAGCTTTATTTTTTTGTGCAGCAGCTAATTCGTCTACATATTTTTCAAAAGCTTTAACTTTTGCTTCACATGGATCAGCTTTCTTTTGTTCAGCA
>JAGCLI010000047.1 GCA_017647065.1 Bacteroidales bacterium | reverse complement strand
TTTAATTATATTTTTGGTGCTAAGAGGAGCTAAGATGGCGAAAAAAAGAGAAGGTCAATCTCCGAAAGGCTTACTTACGGTTGTGGAATATTTTATATCTTTTATAAAAGATGACATAGCTCTTCCTTCAATAGGAGAACATAAATATAAAAAGTATCTTCCTTATTTGTTAACAGCATTTTTGTTCATATTTTTCTCAAATTTATTAGGATTATTCCCATTTTTCCCAGGTGGAGCTAATATAACAGGGAATATAGCTGTTACTTTATGTTTAGCAGTATTCACTTTTGTAATTACAAATGTTAGTGGTAACAAGGGGTATTGGAAACATATAATTAATATGCCAGGTGTGCCTTGGTGGTTAAAGTTCCCGTTGCCAATTATGCCGATTGTAGAAATCTTAGGATTGTTTACAAAACCATTTTCTCTTACAATACGATTGTTTGCTAATATAACAGCTGGACACGTTATGATATTAAGCTTTATTTGCATCATATTCATATTTGGGGAACAAAGTGCAGCGTTGGGATATGGTACTTCAATTCTACCATTGTTCTTTGCATTGTTTATGACTGCATTGGAAGTTTTGGTAGCCTTTATTCAAGCGTACGTATTCACACTTTTGTCTGCTATTTACATAGGTATGGCTACGGAAGAACATGCTCACGAATAACGATTTACTATTAAAGAAGTTAAACGGATTTATCCGAAAATATTATAGAAACATTTTACTAAAAGGGTTATTTTATTCAGTAACTCTTTTAGTTGTTTTTTTCCTTTTTTTTCTACTTATAGAGTTTGTTAATTATAATAGCACGTTAGTAAGAACTATTATATTTTATTTATATGTTATATTTGCGGTTATTATATTAGGTTGTTATGTAATTTATCCTTTAACAAAGTTATTAAACATAGGAAAAATAATTTCGCATGAAGATGCTGCAAAAATTATTGGCAAACATTTTCCAGAAGTTGCTGATAAATTATTAAATCTTTTACAATTAAAACAATTATCATTATCAAATGAATCTCAAATACTTTTAGCGAGTATTGATCAACGCACAAAAGAATTATATCCTATATCTTTCCATAAAGCAATTGATAAGAAAAAAACAAAAAAAATAGGACTAATAGCAATTTTTATTTTGATTCTTTTTTTACTTGTAGGTTTTCTTTTCCCTAATTTTTTAAAAGATAGCACCTATCGTTATATCAATCATACGCAATATTTTGAAAAACCATCTCCTTTTGAGTTTATATTGCAAAATTCAACGCTTGAAGCTTTACAACAAGAGGATTATCTTGTGGAATTAAAGGTTAAAGGAAGTATGCTACCAGATATGGTAAATATAAAAATAGATGGTCAAGAATTTTCAATGAAAAAAAATAATAAAACAGCGTTTTCTTATAATATTTCGCAGTTACAAAAAAATATTTCTTTGAGTTTTTTAGCCAATGGATACGAAAGCAGAGAGTATGTTATAAAAGTAAAACCAAAACCGATATTAGTAAATATTAGAGCAAAGATTACTCCTCCTGCATATACAAAATTGCAATCTATGGTAATTACATCTTTAAATGATATTTATGTTCCAAAAGGTTCTTCAATAACATGGGAAGGTTTGGTTAGGGATACAAAAGAGATTATTTTTATTCAGCAAAAAGATAACATAATTATTTCTCCTAATAAAAAGGGAAAATTTACTTATTCTCACATAGTAATGAACGATATGTCGTTTGATGTGAAAACATCTAATCAATTTACTACTTATTCCGATACATTGAGTATTTATATCAAGACTATAGAGGATTTATATCCACAAATAGCAATTGTAGAACATAAAGACACAATTTTCCCTGATAGAATACTATTTCGTGGACAAATAAAAGATGATTATGGCTTTTCAATGCTTACTTTTTGTATAAATCATGTAAGAGGAAATGATACAATAAAGAAAACAAGTGCAATAGAAGTGAATAAAAACGATAATGCACAAGATTTTTACTATAATTATGATTTAACTAATCTGTCACTTAGTAAAGGCGATAAATTAGAATATTATTTTGAAGTAAAAGATAACGATGCAATCAATGGAGGAAAAATCACAAAAAGTAAGATTTTTTCATTAAACCTTCCAACAGAAGAAGAACTTGAAGCTAAGAAGGAAGAAAACTCCCAAAATATAAAAGAATCTACTAAAGATGCGTTGGCTAAAATAAAGGATTTGAAAGATCAGATTAACGAAATAAGTAAGCAACTAATAAATAAACAAAATCTTACTTGGCAAGATAAAGAACAAATTAAAGATTTGTTAAAAAAACAAGAAGACATCAAGAAAGAAATAGAGGAAATAAAGCAATCTTTGGAGGAAAATAATCTTTTAGAAGAAAAACTAACCGAGCAAGAGGAAGAAATCTTAAAGAAACAAAAGGAATTGGAAGAATTGTTTGATAAAGTCTTAAATCAACAGATGAAAGACATTCTTGAAGAGCTGAAAAAACTTGCCGAAGAACAAGTAGACAAAAATAAACTTAATGAGACTTTGAATAACATTAAACTTAATAATGAAGATGTTGCCAAAGAATTAGATCGTAATATAGAAATGTATAAGCGATTAGAAATGGAGAAACTCACAAACGAATTGACAGAAAAATTAGACAAACTATCAAAAGATCAAAAAGAGTTATCTGAAAATCTAAAATCTAAAAACAAGGAAGAAAACATTTCAAAACAAGAGAAACTTAATGATGAATTTAAGCAACAACAAGATAAATTGGACAGACTTGAAAAATTATCGAAAGAGATAGAAGACCAAAAACCACTTGATAGAGATAAACAATTAGAATCGGAGATAAACAAAAATCAAGAAGATGCATTAGAAAACTTAAATGATAACAAAAATAAAAAAGCAAAGGAAAAAATGAATTCTGCCTCAGAACAAATGCAGCAGATGTCCAATAGTATAAAGCAACAACAGCAAGAAAATCAGTCAAATCAATTAGCAGAAGATATAGATAACGTAAGACAGATACTTGAAAATCTCGTTAAAATATCAAAATACCAAGAAGATTTGATGAACAAAATAAAAACAACAAAAGTTTCAGATCCTTCATATCAAGAAATTATAAAACGACAATATT
>JAGCLI010000046.1 GCA_017647065.1 Bacteroidales bacterium | reverse complement strand
TGTAGAAATTTTAGAAATAAATCCAAAACGACTTAACTATATAATACTAAACCAATAAAAAAAACTATGGCAAGAAGTAAAAAGATTTGTATTTTAACTCAACCTTTATGGCACAATTATGGTTGTTTACTACAGGCCTATGCTTTACAAAAATGTCTAAAAGCAATGAATTACGAGGTAGTAACAGATGAATATCCACGTAGATTTCTTTCATTTTTTGATAAATTGAAAGATAAATCTAAAAGAGTGATAGCATACCATATTTTAGGAAGAAAAACAGTTAATCCAAATCCTTTTTACCCTAATGAAAAATCGTGGAAAGAAATTTGCAAAAATACTTCAAGATTTATAAAAGAAAGAATTGATACAGTGGATTTTTTCAACGGACAAACACTTCCTTCAAAAGAGATGATAAATAACTTTGATACTTTTATTATTGGCTCAGATCAGGTTTGGAGAGATTCTTATGGAAAAGTGGAGAGTTATTTTGGAGATTTCTTACAAACAGAGGATAAGAAAATATTTTCATACGCAGCATCTTTTGGATTAAGCACTTGGCAATTTGACATAGAAAGAACAGAAAAATTAAAAAAATTAGTAAAAAAGTTTCGCTCTATTTCTGTAAGAGAAAAAGATGCAGTAGAACTATGTAGAGATAATTTGAATATAGAAGCAAAATGGGTTCTTGATCCTACAATGCTCCTCTCAAAAGAAGATTACATAGGATTATTCAAAGATTATTCGCAAGAAAAAAGCGAAGGTGATTTAATGACATATATACTTGATTCATCGGAAGACAAGATTAGTTTGATAAAGTTAGTTGAAACAGAAAAAAAATTAAGTTCCTTTACTGTTATGGCTAAGGAAAACGAAACATTCCCTGCAGTTGAAAAATGGTTAAAAGGTTTTTATGATGCAAAATTCATATTAACTGATAGTTTTCACGGCATGGTATTTTCAATAATCTTTGAAAAACCTTTCTTAGTTGTGCTTAATAAACAACGAGGTGCAACAAGATTTCTTTCATTGCTTTCTGCACTTGGATTAGAAGATAGGTTGATTGAGGGGATTGAGGATTTCAACACAAATCTCTTAAAGAGAGATATAGATTATGAAACAATAAGAAAAAAACTCTTTGCTTTAATTGATAAAAGCAAAGCATTTTTAATAGATTCCTTAGAAAAATAATTATGAATCTTAGTATTATTATTCCTCTTTACAATAAAAGAAATAGTTTAAGAAGTTGCATTCAAAGTGTTCTTAATCAAACGTATGAAAAATTTGAATTGATTATTGTAGATGACGGTAGTACTGATGGTAGTGAAGAGATTGTTCAAGAATTTAGCGATAGCAGGATACGTTTTGAAAGAAAAAAAAATGGAGGAGTAAGTTCTGCGAGAAATCGAGGTGTGAAATTAGCAAGAAATCAATGGATTGCTTTCTTAGATGCAGATGATATTTGGGCAGAATGGCACTTAGAAACAATAGTTCGCCTATCTCAAAGTGAACCTCTTGCATTAGTTCTATCTACATCTATTGATACTTTTGTTTCTTCACAAGGAGTAGAAAGTAAATTAAATAGTGTAAGCAAAGAATTTAATCATTACTTAATCAAAGATTTACATAAAGATTGGTTAGAAAAGAAACAAGTAATTTGTTCTTCCTCTGCCGTTGTTCATATCTCGTGTTTTGCAAGAATTGGTTACTTTCGTGAAGATTTAATAAAGGGTGAGGACACTGATTTTTGGGCAAGATTGTTCGAATACTTTACTTTTGCAAAAACAGATATGATTACTGCGTTTTATCGTACCGAAAGTATTGAAGGGAATGCTTCCAGAAGTGTTAATTCAGTTAAAAAATATGAGGTTTATTACTTTAAACCTCAATGGTTTATTTGGTCAAGCAAAACGCTTTACCAATTCCATGTAATATATAGGTATTTAAAGCATTTTATTTATTACAAACAACCCAAAAATCTTCTTTTATTATGTCTTAGATATAATTTTGGGCTATTTGTTGTTCTATTTCAGCGATTTGTTCGTATTTTCCAAGATCATACCACAAAAGATTCTCATGCTTAAAGGCGAGTAAATCATTATTTTTAGAGAGTTCTAAATAGTGATTTATAATTGAGAATTTATTTTCATTTGGCATAAGGTGTAAAACCTCAGGACGTATAATATGAACTCCACTAAATGCTAATGGGGTAAGGTTTGGCAGATTTCTAGTAATAACTTCTTGTTTTGTTTGTGTGTTTTTCCAACCTGAAAGAAGATTTTCTTCATTAAAAAGAAGCTGTCTACTACTTAATCTTTTACTTACAGCAAGTATTGCTAATGCATTGCTATTGTTTAGATTATCTTGCATAGATGATATATCAATTTGAGATATTATATCTACATTATGCACAAGTATATTTTCTTTTAAAGAAAAGTACTTTTTAGCATTTTTTAGTCCTCCACCCGTATCTAACAATTCTTCTTCTTTACTAAGATATATTTCAACGGAATAAGAGTGCCTTTCTAAATATTGTTCTATTAAATCGGAAAAGTGATGAGCGTTTATTACGATTCGTTTACACCCTGCTTTGATTACCTTTTCTAAACAACGCTCTAGTAGTGTTTTTCCTGATATTTCAACCAAGGCTTTGGGTTTATCTTTTGTTAAGGGATAGAGTCGTGTGCCAAGTCCTGCGGCAAATATCATTGCTTCCATTATCTTATTATTTTTTTGTTATTTCATATTCTATGCGAACATGATAAATACTTTGTAATTTCTTCTTTAACAAGTCTTTTATTTTATCTACGTCTTTAAATGTAATATCGGAATTGGAGAATTGTTCGTCTTCTATTTGTGAGTTTATGATATTATCAACTAATTTACTAATCTCGCTTTCAGAATGATTTTTCAAAGAACGTGAAGCAGCCTCTACCGCATCTACCATCATAACTACGGCTGTTTCTCTTGAAAATGGACGAGGCCCTTTGTAGGTAAATATTGTGCTATCTATTGGTTTATCTGGATTTTCTGCAACATAACGATTATAAAAATACTTTGTCTTACTTGTTCCGTGGTGTGTACGAATAAAGTCTATGATTGGTTCTGGTAGAGAGTGTTTATAAGCAAGTTTTATTCCATTTGTAACGTGAGAAATGATTGTTTGTGCCGATTCTTCATAAGATAGTTCATTATGAGGATTAAAGCCCGTATTTTGATTTTCTATAAAGAAAATAGGAATTGCCAATTTTCCTATATCGTGATGTAAAGCTCCTGCTCTTACAAGCATAGCAT
>JAGCLI010000045.1 GCA_017647065.1 Bacteroidales bacterium | reverse complement strand
TACTTCAAACCATTTGTATGATTCAAATCCTCCTGGTGCTGAGGCAACGGTTACTGTGTCGCCATTTCCTGCACATCCTGGTGTGTTAATCAACGCTGGTTCTGCTTTTGCTGTAAAATATCCATAACCACCGTGCGAAACATAGCAATCGCTTATTCTTACTCTTATTGTTATCCTATCTCCAATGTATCTTGTAAGATTGATTTTTATTTGTTGCCAATTACTCCATATCCACAATCCGTGCCCGTCGATACTACCTTCATGCCATAATTCTGGTTCTAATGAAGGTAATTGTGCTGTAGATGTCTTTTCAAAAAATGCACAAGAATCAACTAACTCATCTAACATACTTCCGTTTTCAGAAGAGTGTTTCATAACATCTATTTGGAAGGTAGGATTTTGATAGCCTGTATGACCTGGGGCTTGCAAAACCATTGCATACATAAAGGTAAGCAAACAATTTTCCAAGTTTACTTCCATTGTATATTGAAGTTGTGAGCAATGACCTCCTCCTTTTGCATTATTGATTTGAGAAGAATGGGTAAATCCTTCTGGAACTCTTGATAATTGATTTAATGAATTAGTGTCTGTTCCTCCATTGTATATAATAAAAAATCTTCCACCATGATATGCACCATTAAAATCATTTGCCTGTGTAGGGTCTGACCAAGTTGAATCCCATTCATATATTGGGTAATCAACGTTTCCCCAATAATTATAACGTCCTGTCTTTGCTATCCAGTTAAGGTAACCTCCTGTTGAGAAATCAAGGTTGTGTCCTGTCGGAACTTGTGCTTGTAGATTTAAACCTAATAGTAGTAATAGTAGGAGAATTGATTGTATTAAAAATCTTTTAATTATCTTTTTCATACTCTACTCAAAATTACGTTTTGCAAATATATTGTTTTTTTTATTAAGACAATATATTTTAAATGTTTATTTTAAGCAGAAAAAGGATTTTTTTAGAAAAACAATCCTGCTATGTGATAGGTTGCAAATGAAAGTATCCAAGCGACAACTGTTGTATAGGTTACAACAAATACAGCCCATTTTAGTCTTGATTCTTTTTTTACTGCGGCAAAGACTGCGGTGCATGGGAAATAAATCAGTGTAAAGACAAGGAAAGAGAGTGCTACAGGTGGGGTGAATACGCATGAGGATTTTAGTTTTTCTTCTAATACATCGCTACTTGTTTCGGGATTGTCTGAATAAAGTACTCCAAGGGTGGAGATTATGATTTCTTTTGCTGCAACGCCTGTTATTAAGCTGACTGATATTTTCCAATCAAATCCTATTGGTTTCATTACAGGCTCTATTACTTTTCCTGCGTGAGCGATGTAGCTTTCTTCTATGTTATTTGTGTCTTTTTGTGGGAAATACATCAATAACCAAAGCACAACCGAAGCAATAAGGACTATTCCTGCCATTTTTGAAAGATAATCTTTGCAGTTTATCCATATTGTTCTTGATACGGCTTTTATTTTTGGTATGCTATATTCTTGTAGGTTGAGGGTGTATGGTACGTGATTGCTTTTATTGAATGTTTTTTTGAATAGTAGAGCAAAGAGTATTGCAAGTATTACGCCTAATACATATAAACATAGCATTACAAGGGTTGAATGATTGGGAAAGAACGTGCCTGCTATTACAATATATACAGGCAATCGTGCTGAGCATGACATAAAAGGTATGATTAGCATTGTTACTAATCTATCTCTTTTGTCTTCAATGAAGCGTGTGGACATTATCGCAGGTACGTTGCACCCAAATCCCATTATAAGTGGTGCAAAACTTTTGCCATGTAAACCTATTGCGTGCATAAACTTATCCATTAGTTGAGATGCACGAGACATATAGCCACTTTCCTCCATTAAGGAAATACATAAAAACAATATCAAAATATTAGGTAAAAATACTATCACTCCTCCAACACCTCCAACTATGCCTTGTACTACAAGGTCGTTGAAGAATCCTTGAGGTATTGTTTCTTGTAGTAGGGTGGCAATGTAATTTACTCCTTTTTCCATCAATTCCATTGGGTAGTTGCCTATGGAAAAGGTGAGAAAGAAAGTTAATCCTAATACTAAAAGAAATATAAGATACCCTAATATAGGGTGGAGCAGTATTTTATCTAATTTTTCGGTTTGGTTTTTAGTCATTTTAATAAGTTTTGGTTTCTATTCCAAGTGCTCTTACTCTTTCTGCATAGCGTTCAAGTTCTGGAATAAGTAGTTTTTCAAGGTTTTTCTCTGGTGTTTCTCTGTCTATTGAGTAGAGCATAACTGATTTTGGAGAGATTTGTTTTACTATTTCAAGCCATGCTGAGAATTCTTCTTCTGAGGTGTTGTCTATTTTTTCTCCTTTACATTCACCTCTTAGCAAAAGAGTTTGTACTATGCATTTGCTACCAAATTCTATTAGTTTTTGTTTTATTTGTTCAAAACTACAACTTACAGGTTCGTTGATTAGTTTGTACATTCTTTCTGTGCCTGCATCTATTTTCAAGATAGGATTGTCGATTAGTTGTAGTGCTTTGAATACGTCTTCTCTTACTAAGTTTGTTGAGTTTGATAGTATGGTTATTTTTGCTTGTGGGCAATATTGATTTCTTAATTCTATTACGTCTTCTACTATTCCGAGTATATCGGGGTGAAGTGTTGGTTCTCCGTTGCCTGAGAATGTAATGGAGTCTATTGTTGTGTTAAATTCTTTTGTGCTTTCTGATAGTTTTTTGTAAAGTGCTTTTTTTATGTCTTCTCTTTTGTTTAGTGGTACTTGTATTGAGGTGTCTATTTTATTCCAACCACATTCGCAATAGATGCAGTTAAAACTACAATATTTTTTTTCTGTTGGTAATACGTTTACTCCTAAACTTACGCCTAATCGTCTTGATTTTATTGGTCCAAAAACTATTTCTTCAAATAACATATCTACACTTTTTTTTAAAATACTGAAACATTGATATATTTCTTAGGATTTTCTTTTATGTCTTCTATTAGTTTGTTAAGGTTTTTAGCGCTATTGTCTAAACTTTTGTATAGTTCTTCGTCATTTATAAGTAATCCTACGTTTCCTTTTCCTTTTTCTATTACTGAAAGTACTGTGTTGAGTTTTTCTATGCTCTTTCCTGTTTCTATGAGTGTTGTACCGATGTTTGCTTTTGCGGCTGAATCTACTATGTTATCTACATTTGCTATTATGTTTGATAACTTTTCGTTATTTTCTTTGAAATTAGCAGTTATGCTTTCTGTGTTCTCTATTATCTTTGCTAATTTTGTCTTTTCACTTGTCATTAAATTATCTAAATCACAACTTATGCTACTTAGTTTTGAGGTTGTTGTTTCTAAGTTCGTTATTGTGTTTTGCAAAGAAGTTTGGGTTTGAGTATTCAATATTTTGTTTAGACTTGTCAATATGCTATCTAAATTGTTCATTAACGGGGTAACGCTTGCTCCTAAGTTATCAAGCATTCCTAATTCTCTATCACTTGATAGGGTATCACCGTCTTCTATTATTTTGCTTGATGTTCCAAGTTGTAGTTTCAAGGCTTTTGAACCTAATAAATCGGAACTATACAATGTTATCTTACTATCTTGTGGTATTTTTATATCGCTTCTTACTAAGAATGTTACAAGAAAATTATCTGCTCTTTCGTTTGTTGCTTCTATGTCTTTGACATATCCTACTCGTAGTCCATTTACATATACACTACTACTTACAAGCATTCCGTTTACATTGTCATAAACGGCATAGTAAACATTTTCTTTTTGAAAAATATCGCTTCCTTTCAAAAATTTTATGCCAAAAAATAAGATTACTAATACAACAAGTCCTAAAATTCCTACTTTTATTTCAGTTTTCATATGTTTTTTAACTTTTTTCTTTCTCTAACGCTCTAACTTGCTCAAATGTTATGCGTTTACCTTTATAAAAAACAACAACAAAAGCATCTTTATGTCCTAAACTTCTAACTTTCTGTACATAATTTGACGCCTCTTTCTGAGTTGCAAACAATCCTGCACAATATTTCCAATATCCATCAAATTCATACGCCCATACATCATCTAATCCTTCAAAAGTCTTGTCTTTTGTTGAAACTTGATTTTTCATTGAAGCAAATTGCACCCTGTAAACCACATCTATTCCTGTTCCTTTTTCGTTTTCTTTTTTGCGCTCTTGTTCTTTTTGTTTTTGTTGTTCTCTTTCTTTTTTCAAACGTTCTTGCTCTTGTTGTTTCGCTAAGAGTTGAGCATCTTTTTCTTGTTTGTTTTTGTCTAAAACGTTTTTTGGAATCAATTGTTCAAGAGTAGGAACAGACATCTTTACATTATCTTTGTGCATTTTATAGTCGCAAATTGCTTGGAATATCGATGCGGCTATTTCATATTGTCCATATTCACTCATAAGATAAAGTTCTTCTTCTGCATTGGAGATAAATCCTATTTCAACCAACACAGAAGGCATAGCAGACTTTAATAAAACTACGAAATTTGCTTGTTTTACTCCACGATTAGTAATTGGAGTATTTGAAGTTAAGTGTTTTTGAATTTTATCAGCAAACCAAAGACTTCCTTCCATATATGCGTTTTGGAAAAGCGAAAATAAAATATCGTTTTCAGGTGCATTAGGGTCAAATCCATCGTAATTATCTCCATAATTTGCTTCTAAAAGAATATCTTTATTCTCTTTTTTTGCTACTTCAAGATTTTGTGCTGCTTTTGTTACCCCTAAGGCAAAAGTTTCACTTCCTTTTGGTGCTTTGTTTGAAGATGAATTACAGTGAATTGAGACAAACAAATCTGCACTTATTTTGTTTGCAATTTGACTTCTTTTATAAAGTTCTACATCCTTATCAATCACACGAGTATAATACACCTCAACATCTTTCAAATGCTCGGTTATCATCTTACCAAGCTTTAAACTAACAGCTAAAGTAATGTCCTTTTCCTTACTTTTTGCACCTACCGCCCCAGGTTTATCTCCCCCGTGTCCTGCATCAATTACAATTTTATCAAACTTATTTATTGTCCCCTCTTCTTGTGCATTAACTGATAACATGCACACAAAAATAATCAATAATAAATTGAGTATATTTTTAATTTCTTGTCCTTTATTCATTTATTACGCTTTCAGTTTTATAAAAAAAGCTTACTTTTGCAAATCGGTTACAAAGGTACGAATTAAAATTAAAAAAATTGAAAAAATTAC